>JAIBFA010000059.1 GCA_019459325.1 Thiobacillus sp. | reverse complement strand
AACCGCCGTAATCCACGACATTGACTCCGTCCAGCACGCGCCCGGCCATGCCGCGCGCCGCCAGATCAGGACCGAGTGCGTAAATCTTGAGGTCAGCCGCTGCTGCCTGGATTTTCGCCGCTGCCGCGTTGCCGTTCGTCGCCGCGTACACCGCGTCTTCGATCAGCAATACAGCAGAACCTTTTGTGGCCATGCGCAGGCAGCTTTCCAGCGAACTGCGCTCAGCGGCCGATTTGTTCACAATATGCAGCATGTCTATCCCCTTAGAAGCTGATCACGACGTCTTGCTCGGCCATGAGATTTGCCATCTCATCGACGGAGAGCACCGTCACATCCACAATCAGGTCATCTTCGGTCAGACCGCGTGCATCCATCGACGCCTGATCGACGTACAACTTCTCGATGTCGTAGCCTTCCAGCGCACGGTAGGTCTTGGAGAAATCCTTGACCTCGATGCCCTTGCTGTCGATGCCCTTCATCAGCTGGAAGACACCGTCATCGGTGAAGACCATGCTCACATCCTGATCGAAAGCAGCCGTAATCAGCACCACTTCCAGACCTTCCAGCGCGTACACGGTACCGTGCGGCGCCTTGCGGTTCAGGAACATGAATTTCTTGACGACGCCGGAGCCGTCATCCATTTCGTCCATATCGCTCATCTCGTTATTCCTCAATCACCGAACGTCACGAGACGATCGTACTGAATACCCATTTCCACCAGCTGGCCCAGACCGGAAATCCGGAAACCCGGCGCCAGAACGTCATCGTTGATGCCACGACGCTGCGCAGCGGCCACACAGACGACCAGATCGACGCCATGGTCGGCGGCCAGCTTGGACCAGCGAGCCGCGACATTGCGATCATCCTGGGGGGGCGTGGCCAGACGCGTGGAATTATTCACGCCGTCATGGTAGAAAAAAACACGCGGGACGGTGTGACCCTTCTCGATCGCCGTACGGGCAAAGAGATAAGCGGAGTCACTGGCCTGATGAGTGTAAGGCCCTTCGTTTACAAGAATGCCGAATTGCATGGCTAGTTCAAACTCCGAAAAATCCAGTCATTGTTTTCTCACTTCTTCCCGTCGCGGCCAACCCGCGACGGGCGCAACACATCTTAGAAACGGATGTGAGCAGAAGCGTTCAGGTTGGCACGACCACCACGCCAGTTATCGATGTGATACTTGGTGAAGGGCAGGCCGGTCTTCTCGAAGAATGCGGGCCAGCCGATGCGGTCGATCCAGTCGATCATGCGCTCCCAAGGCTTGCCGTCTTCCTTGTAGGTAGCGAGGATCTTCTTGACCACTTCGCCCACTTCCGGCCAACGCGGCGCGTTGTTCGGCAGGCCGGCAGCGACCAGCTTGTGGAAAGTCGGCTTGGAACGGGCGTTGGAGTTCTTGCCGCCCACCCAGATCGCAATCTTGGAATGCTCGGGATCGTTGATCTGCATCGGCGGGCAGGGCGGGAAGCAGGCGCCGCAGCAGATGCACTTCTTCTCGTCGACTTCCAGCGAGGGCTTGCCGTTCACCAGGGCGGGACGGATCGCAGCCACCGGGCAACGAGCCACGACGGAGGGACGCTCACACACGTTGGCGACCAGATCGTGGTTGATCTTCGGCGGCTTGGTGTGCTGAACGATGATGGCGATGTCAGCCTGGCCGCCGCAGTTGATTTCGCAGCAGGAGGTGGACAGCTTGACGCGGTTGGGCATCTCGCACTTGACGAAGTCGTCGTACAGCTCGTCCATCAGCGCCTTGACCACGCCGGAAGCGTCGGTGCCGGGGATGTCGCAGTGCAACCAGCCCTGGGTGTGCGCAATCATGGACACCGAGTTGGCGGTACCACCGATGGGGTAACCCTTGTCGGAGAGCGCCTTGATCAGCGGCTCGACCTTGGAGCCATCGGCCACCATGTATTCGATGTTGGAACGCGCGGTGAAACGCACGAAACCGTCGCCAAACTGGTCGGCAATGTCGGCCAGCTCACGGATGGTGTAGTGGTCCATCTGACGCTGGGTACCGGCCTTGACCGTCCAGATTTCGTCGCCGGACTCAGCGCGGTGATACAGGACACCCGGCTTCGGATGGCTGTGGAAAGACCACTTGCCATAGTTCTTCACCATCACGGGGTGCATGTAGGGCATCGGATCCGGTGCGCCGGATTCGATAGGCGGACGTAGTTCTGCCATGTTTTATCTCCAACTGGTTTAATGCGCGAAGCTAATTAATCCGCGGGTCCGGGCTCGCACCGAGACCCGCGGCAAGCGAAACTTAAGCAGCAGTCGATTGCTTGTACTCGTTCCACTTCTCGACTTGCTCGTCCCAGTCGTCGGAACGGAAGTAGGGGTTGGAACGCGGCTCTTTGATCATGTTGGGATCAACCGGGATGTCCAGACCTTCGAGGAAGTTGGTCAGGCCGATACGCTCGATCATTTCGCCGGTGCGCTCGTGCTCCAGCGCGTTTTCCGCGAAGAAGTCGAGGATGTTGCGAGCCAGTTCGTTCAGCTTTTCGAAGTCCTCGTCGGACTCGAGCTTCATGAACGGGATCACCACGGTACCCATGGTCGCGCCGATCTTCAGCACGCCCTTGCCGCCCACCAGGATGGTCACGCCCTTGTCGACACCGGTGCGCAGGCCGCCGGGGATGACGTTGATGCAGTGCATGCAGCGCACGCAGTTCTTGTTGTCGATGCACAGGGTGTTGCCATCGCCCAGATTGGCAGCGGAGACGTGCTCGCTGGCCTTGAACTTGTCAGAGGCAACCAGGGTGATAGCCTTGGTCGGGCACTTGCTGATCACGTCGTTGACCAGGTCGTTCATGCCGTGGGCCTTGAAGTAGGCCTGGACCTGCTCTTCGTTGACGCGGATGTTGTCGCGCCAGGTGCCGATGGTGGCCATATCGGAACGCTGGATCGCGTTGACGCAGTCGTTACCGCAGCCGGAGAACTTGAACTTGAACTTGTACGGCAGGGACGGACGGTGCATGTCGTCCAGGTTGTTATTGATGACGGTGCGCAGCGCCTTGGCTTCGTCGAAACAGGAGTTTTCGCAACGGGCGGCACCCACACAGGACATCGAGGTGCGCAGCGCGGGACCGGCGCCACCGAGGTCGAAGCCCATTTCGTTGAAGGCGTCGAACGCGCCCTGCACGTCGGCGGTCTTGATGCCCTGGAACATGATGTCGCCGGACTGGCCGTGGAACGCGATCAGGCCCGAACCACCGGTTGCCGACCAGACGTCGCACATCTTGCGCAGCAGGTCGGAGCTGTAATGCATGCCAGCGGGCGGCTGGATGCGCAGGGTATGGAATTCAGCTGCTTCGGGGAAAATGGGCTGATGATTTTCGTCCTTCAGTTCGGTGAAACGGGGGATCACGCCGCCGCCGTAACCGAACACACCCACCGTGCCGCCCTTCCAGTAACCGAACTTGGTCTTGTAGGAGGTTTCCAGCTGACCCATCAGGTCAACCATCATGTCGTTATCTTTAGCGAGACGCTTCAGGCCGGTCACGAAGCTGGGCCACGGGCCTTTCTCGAGCTCGTCCAGATTGGGCGTATCAATCATTTGCTTTGCCATTCTTCTCTCCTAGAAAATTTCGAAATGCCCGCTCAGCCGACAGCTCAACGGTATTCCAGCATCGTATTGGCTAGACAGCTGCGTCACCATCATTCTCATGGGTAAAACGACTACCCCATCGCGGTAGGAACATACCTACCCAAAAGGAGTAGATGGTTTTCCCCAACGCGGGTATGCCTCATCCGGGCAAACAGTGGGACATTACGTGCCCGCCACAGGAATCGATAAGAGTATTAAAATATTGTTGCAAACGCAAGCCCCTGCCATAAGCAGGGTTGAAATACTACGTATCAGCCTCATAAACGCAAGAAGCCGATGTGTTGCTTTGCTCCGGCAGTGCAGTCCCATCATTCAGATTGATGCAACCCGAATTGAGATTTCATGCCTGAGATTACGACCCTAGACAAAATGCGACTGCCTTTCGGCGGCCAGGAAGTCGAATTCCAGCACCTGACCCACGAGTCGGGCGGGGTGCCGTTTCTGCGCATCCGCATCCGCGAGAACAAGCGATTCACCATTTTCGACGTCGACCCCGTCAGCGCGCAAAAATGGGCCGACCTGATGCAGGCGTGGGCCCGGGACAACGCCGGGGATGCCCCATGAGCTGGGACTGGCCCGAAAACAAGCCGGAGGTATACACGCCCCACATGATCGACCTGCAGTTCGATCTGGTTGGCACGACCATCCCGGCCGACAACGCGCAGATGCTGGCCGACGCGCTACTGCGCCTGCTACCGTGGCTGGGCGAAGAATCCGGCACCGGAATCCAGCACCTGAAAGGCGCAGAGACCAATAAGGGCGATGCCACGCTCAACATCAACCGGCGTACCAAACTGTTCATTCGCGTGCCCAAGAAGCGGGTGGATGAGATGCAGGAACTGGTCGGGCAGACACTCGACCTGGCCGGCCATGCCCTCCAGATCGGCAGCTTCAAAACCCGTGAATTCAGTGCTTTCGCCAATATCTACGCGCATTTCGTTGACACCGGCGGCGCCACTGAAGAACAATTCGTGCAGGACGTGATGCGCGAACTGGATGGTCATTTCCAGTTGCGATGCGGGTTTATCTGCGGCAAGCGGCAAACCTTGCAAAGCGCAGCCGGCCCGTTGTCCGGCTATAGTCTGATGCTGCACGACGTGCCGCCCCACAAGTCCCTGCAACTGCAGGACGAGGGCATGGGGCGCAACCGTTTGTTAGGCTGCGGGATTTTCATCCCGCACAAATCCATCGCGCCGGTCGTCCCGGCGATTCTTTAACCCCAATGCCGGGCTTTCCGGCAATTCTTTATTAACCAACCCGAAAGGAGAAAACATGTCTTATGTTGTAAACGGCGAAGAGCTCGAAACCGGTGAAGAGGATTTTCTGCTGGAAGCCAACTTCAGTGATGACGTCCCCCCGGTCATCGCCGCAGCTGAAAAGATCACGCTGACCGACGACCACTGGACGGTCATCAACTTCATGCGCGACAAATACAAGGAAGACGGCTCAACCCCCAACTTCCGCAACATGCTCGCTGAAATGGATGAGCTGCACCCGGGCACCGACTGGAAGAAAAAGCTCTACGAGCTGTTCCCCAACCAGCCCGCACGCCAGTCGGCGCGCGTCGCCGGCCTGACCAAGCCTTACGGCAAGGGCGGCTACTGATACAGGCAGTGGCCCTCTGTTGAGCGGGCAGCGTGGCGAACGCCACGCTGCCCGCTCCCCTTTGCAGTTCACCTCTCACGGCTTCATTCATGTTTTCCAACACCCTCGTTACCACTGAAGACCTGGCCGCGCACCTGGACGATCCGAACTGGATCATTCTGGATTGCCGCTTTACCCTCACCGACCCCGAGGCAGGCCGCCAGGCTTACGAGAAAGCTCATATCCCGGGTGCACGTTATGTGCATCTGGATGACGACCTGTCCGCCCCCATCGGCGCAACCACGGGACGGCATCCGCTGCCGGATCCCCACGTTCTGACCGAAAAGCTCTGCGAATGGGGCGTCGGCGTCAACAGACAGGTGGTGGTGTATGACGACAGCTATGGCGCGATGGCGGTACGGCTGTGGTGGCTGATGCGCTGGCTCGGCCACCCTGGCGTGGCGCTGCTGGATGGAGGCTATCCCAAGTGGACGCGCGAGAAACGCCCGGTTTCCACCGAGCCGCCGGCCCCGCACAAGGCCGCCTGCGCGTGCCTGCCCGAGCCCACCCAGATCGTGGCTGCCGACGAGGTTCTGCGTGCATCGCAGACAGGCACGCAACTGATCCTCGATGCACGCCCGGACCGCCGCTTCAGCGGCGAGTTCGAGCCTCTCGACCCCGTCGCCGGCCATGTGCCCGGCGCTGTCAACTACCCGTTCGACGAAAACCTCGACGTGGACGGCACCTTCCTGCCACCCGAGGCACTACGCGAGAATTATCAGGCGCTGCTCAAGGGCAAGCCCGCCTGGCAGGTCATCCACATGTGCGGTTCCGGCGTCACCGCCTGCCACAACATCCTGGCGATGGAAGTCGCCGGCCTTCCCGGTTCAAGGCTCTACCCCGGTTCGTGGAGCGAGTGGATCACCGATCCCACCCGCCCCGTCGCCACGGGCGAGTAAAGCACTGTCGAATAAAGGAGAACATCATGGCCATGCCCATTCGCGTCAAAACCATCTGGTTCAAAAAGGACGGCGAACGCAGCGCCGAGGAAATCGCCGGTGCCGTCGCCACGACCACCTGGCGCGTTGCCGACAAGGCGGTGGACAACCTCGGCCGCGAGAACTACGACATCATCACGCCGGCGCGCGGCTTCAAGCTGATCGCCGAATTCCTCGCCTTCCTGGTGCATTACTGCGACCGCATGGCGTATGCCACGCTCCCGCCGGAACGCCGCGTCGCGGTGCTTCAGGCGGTGGCCAACCGGCTCGGCGAGGTGATGGAAGAAAACATCATCAGTGTGGTCGGCCCCGATCCCAGCCGCAATTTCAAGGCCGAGTTCATCGATTTCCTGAACCGCCGTTTTGCCGACTATGCCGAGTTCGAGTTTCCCGACGACGAGAAGGCCAGTTTCCCGGCGCTGCGCTTCCTCGGCCTGCAGATCCGCGACGAGATGGGCGACAGCGACAAGACCTGGATCATGGATCAGATCATGGACATCGAAATGCCCGAAATGATGGGCACGGTGCGCAAGAGCTTCAAGGGCCTGCTGTCCGACGCGCCGGTCAAGCGCGGATTCGGCTCGCCCGACATGCTGCCGCCGGAGTAAGGAATCGAATGGCAAACTCGCCTTTCGATCTGGGGAACGAGAGTGGTTATCGCGCCTGGCGTGACGCCCGGCTCACGGCGTATCCGCGCAGCGTCGACGAACTGATCGTGCCGCTGGCCGATCCGCGTCACCTCACGCCCTCCGAAATCGACGCGCTCGAATCGCGCTGCGCGCGCGCCAACATGGCGATCTACAGCGCGCCGCATCTACCCGCTGCGGACAAGTCACTCGCCAAAGAACTCGGACGACAACTCGGTCTGGTCCACCTCGAAGGCAACTACCTCGCCGACGAGGACGGGCTGTCGAGCATCACGCCGGCCGGAGACGAAGGCAGTGTGCGCGGCGAATACATCCCCTACACCCACAAGCCGATCAACTGGCACACCGACGGCTACTACAACGCGCCCGGCCGCCGCATCCTCGGCATGACCCTGCACTGCGCGCAGGACGCTGAAGCCGGCGGCGAGAACGCGCTGCTCGATCACGAGATCGCCTACATCCAGTTGCGCGACGTCAACCCCGATTACATCGCCGCGCTGATGCAGCCCGACGCGATGACCATTCCCGCGCGCATGGACGAGGACAACATCGCCCGTCCCGAACAGAGCGGACCGGTGTTCGCGGTCGATCCCGGACAGGGCTTCCTTTACATGCGCTACACCGCGCGCACCCGCTCCATCGTGTGGAAGGACGACGCCATCACCCCGGCCGCCGTCAAAACCCTGGCCGACATCCTCGCCGGTTCAGAATACATCCTCACCGCCCGCCTGCGGCCCGGCATGGGCCTCATCTGCAACAACGTGCTGCACACCCGCAGCGCGTTTTCCGATTCACCCGACCACCGCCGTCTGCTCTATCGCGGGCGCTATTACGACCGTCTGAATTTCCCGGTGCGGCCGCAGTAGCGGTCCGGGTAAAATAGCGGTCTTCGTTTTTCGGCCAAAGCCGTCATGCAGCTTCTCGCCCTTGGGGTCAATCATCACACCGCACCGCTCGCGATCCGTGAGCAGGTTGCGTTCGGCCCCGAAAAGCTCGTGCAGGCGCTGCACGAGCTGACGCAGAGCGAGCGTGCCTCCGAAGTCGCCATCCTGTCGACCTGCAACCGCACCGAGTTGTACGTCAACACGCCCTCCCCCGATGATGTCACACAATGGCTGGCCGATTTTCACCACATCGAGCGGCGCGAACTCGCCCCTTATCTGTATGCGCTGCCGCGCGAAAAAGCCGCGCAGCACGCCTTCCGCGTCGCCGCCGGGCTCGATTCGATGGTGCTCGGTGAGACGCAAATCCTCGGGCAGATGAAGCAGGCAGTGCAGGCCGCCGAGGAAGCCGGCACGCTCGGCCTGTTGCTGCACAAGCTGTTCCAGCGCACCTTTTCGGTTGCCAAGGAAGTGCGCAGCAGCACCGAGATCGGCGCCAATTCTGTGTCGATGGCTGCCGCCGCGGTGCGCCTGGCCGAGCGCATCTTCCCCAGCGTCAAGGAGCAGGCCTGCCTGTTCATCGGCGCCGGCGAGATGATCGAACTGTGCATCACCCACTTCGCCGCGCAGCACCCGCGCCGCATGACCGTGGCCAACCGCACCGCTGAACGCGCGCGTCCGCTGGCCGAACGCTTTGGCGCCGGCGTGATTCCGCTCACCGCGCTGCCCGACGAGCTGCCGGCCTACGACATCATCATCACCTCGACCGCGAGCCCCCTGCCCATCCTCGGCAAAGGCATGCTGGAGCGCGCGATCAAGCAGCGCCGCCACCGCCCGATTTTCATCGTCGACCTGGCGGTACCGCGCGACGTCGAGGCGGAAGTCGCCGACATGGACGACGTCTTCCTCTACAGCGTGGACGATCTCGGCCAGGTGGTGCGCGAAGGCATGGACAACCGCGTGGCGCAGGTGGCGCAAGCCGAGGCGATCATCGAAACCAGCGTCGAAAATTTCGTGCACTGGATGGAAGGCCGCGAACTGGTGCCGGTGATCCGTTCGCTGCGCGACAGTGCCGAACGCCATCGCCGTCATGAAATCGAAAAAGCCGAAAAAGCACTGGCGCGCGGCGACGATCCGCGCATGGTGCTCGACGCGATGAGCCACGCGCTCGCCAACAAACTGCTGCACGCCCCCACCCATGCACTCAGCCATGCCCCGCGCAGCGAGCGCGACCAGTTCGCCCGCCTGATCAACCAGCTGTACGGGTTGCACTCGGAATAAAAACGCTGCGCCGGCAATGAAAGCTTCTTTACAAGACAAGCTCGCTCGCGCCGACGAGCGGCTGGAGGAACTCGATGCCCTGCTGTCGCAGCCTGAAATCGCTGGCGACATGGACAGCTACCGCAAGCTCACCCGCGAACATGCCGATCTCAGCCCGGTGGTGGCACTGTACCGCCAGTATCGGCAGGTCGAAGCGGACCAGAATTCCGCCAGCGAAATGCTCGCCGATCCGGAACTACGCGAATTGGCGGAAGCGGAGCTGGCCGATGGCGCCGCGCGCATCGCGCAACTGGAAACCGAGCTGCAGACCGCGCTGTTGCCGAAAGACCCCAACGACGAGCGCAACATCTTTCTGGAAATCCGCGCCGGCACCGGCGGCGACGAGTCCGCGCTGTTCGCTGGAAATCTGCTGCGCATGTACACGCGCTATGCCGAACGACAGGGCTGGAAGGTCGAAGTGGTGTCGGAAAACCCCGGCGAGGTCGGCGGCTACAAGGAAGTCATCATTCGTATCGTCGGCCAAGGCGCCTACTCGAGGCTGAAGTTCGAATCCGGCGGCCACCGCGTACAGCGCGTGCCGGAAACCGAATCGCAGGGCCGCATCCACACGTCGGCGTGCACCGTGGCGGTGATGCCGGAAGCCGACGAGGTCGGCGAAGTCGACATCAATCCGGCCGACCTGCGCATCGACACCTATCGTGCATCGGGCGCCGGCGGTCAGCACATCAACAAAACCGATTCCGCGGTACGCATCACCCACCTGCCCACGGGCCTGGTGGTCGAATGCCAAGACGACCGCTCGCAGCACCGCAACCGCGCGCAGGCCATGAGCGTGCTGGCGGCGCGACTGAAGGACCGCGAAATCCAGGCGCAGCACGCAGCCGAGGCGAGCACGCGCAAAAACCTGATCGGCAGCGGCGACCGCTCCGACCGGGTCCGCACCTATAACTTCCCACAGGGCCGCATCACAGATCACCGCATCAACCTCACGCTGTACAAGATCGACGCGATGATGGACGGCGACCTCACCGAGCTGTTCGATGCCCTGTCGGCCGAGCACCAGGCCGAACTGCTGGCGACGCTTTCAGGCGAGGGGTGAGGTGAAGGGTGAAGCCACTGCCGCCAGCCTGATTCACGACGCCACCGTCCGCATCGCTGCCACGCTCGGACTGGACCATCGCGAAGCACGCCTGGAAGCGCGCGTGCTGGCGGCGTTTGCCTGGAAGGTGTCTTCCGCCTGGCTGATCGCGCACGATACTGATCCGCTAACCCAGACACAAAACGAACAATTTCAGACGCTGCTCACCCGCAGACTGGCGGGCGAGCCGGTGGCCTATCTCCTCGGTACGCGGGAGTTTTACGGACGCCCCTTCCTGGTCTCACCCGATGTCCTGATTCCGCGTCCGGACACCGAACTGTTGATCGAGCTGGCGTTGGCTCGCCTCCCGCCCGATCAGGCCATGGAGGTGCTGGATCTGGGCACCGGCAGCGGCTGCATTGCCGTGACGCTGGCACTGGAGCGTCCGCTCGCACGCGTTACGGCGGTGGATCGCTCACCTGCGGCACTGGCCATCGCGCAGCGCAATGCCGACATCCTCAACGCCCGTGTCGAACTTTTGACCAGCGACTGGTTCGCCGCGCTCGCCGACCGACGTTTTGACCTCATTGTCAGCAACCCGCCCTATATTGCCGTGTCTGATCCCCATCTGGCGCGCGGCGACGTCCGTTTCGAGCCCCTGTCCGCATTGGCCGCCGGCCATGACGGCCTCGCCGATCTGCGCCTCTTGGCCGCCGCCGCCCGCGCCCATCTCAAGCCCGGCGGCGCGCTGCTGGTGGAGCATGGCTACGATCAGGCGGATGCCGTCCAGGCCTTGTTGCGAATGAGCGGCATCCGGCACCCCCAGAGCTGGGCCGACCTGTCGGGCACCCTGCGCGTCAGCGGCGGCGAACTGTCGGAATAATTTACACTGCCTGCCAATTCCGCCCACCCCTGGCAGGGTGGACACCCCGCGAGACGGGCAATTCAGCCAGGTTCGATGTATATTGGTGCGATTCTTGCTGCAATTATCGGGACAGTATCTAAACGATTATCGAGGCCTGCCATGTCTGACCACACATCAAAAAATCAGGACACCCCGCCCGAGGCATCGCAAAACGATGCGATCGATCAATCCCGCCGCAAACTCACCGGCGCCGCACTCGGCGTGTCGGCGGTTTTCACGCTGGCCAGCCGCCCGGTATGGGCCAACCAGTGCACCATTTCCGGCATGGCATCCGGCAACCTGTCCGCGCCCAAGGTGACGTGTCAAGGCTGCACACCAGGCTACTGGAAAGTGGATAAACACCTTAATGCGTGGATTGGAACCGGTTTCCAAACCACAGACACGTTCAATACGGTCTTCGGCGTCACCCAGTATGTCAAAAGCAATGGCACCCCCTATACGCTTCTGGAAGTCATGCGGGAACTCAACGGGAACGGCGACCCCATTTCAACCAATCTGGGCTTCCATGCTGTCGCCGCGCTGCTGAATTCCGCACACCCGGACGTCAACTTTGGTTACACCTCCGGAGAACTGATCACGCTCTTCCAAAACAATTATCTGACCAACTCGGATAGGCTGAAAAACTCGCTCGCCATGTTGAATGAACGCGGTTGCCCGCTCAGCTGGAAGTGATGGCGCCCCGTGCTTCGTCGCCCCCCTCACGCCTGTTGAAAAGTTGGGGAGATGAGGCAGTCGTCTACGATACGGCATCGGGAGATACCCATTACCTGAAGCCCCTGACCCTGGCACTGTATCAAAGCTGCCGGGATCACCCCGATTACACCGCGACCGAACTCGCTGCCGCGCTGGCAGCCCGCCTCGGCGTTGCGGACACCCCGCAACTCCATGAACTGATCGAAGATACGCTCGCCAGTCTGCGGAAAATCGGCCTGCTGGAATCCGCATGAAACTGCTCCAACTACCCCCCGCCGAATTGCGCAGGCAGCTGGCTGGCGCCGGGGTCTGGATGCGAACGGGGCCGTTCTCGCTCAAGGTGCAATCGCGCATCCCGTTCGTGGCAGAAGGCCTGGCCGAACTCTATGGTCAGTTCGAGGTGCGCAGCACACACGAAGCCTTTGCCGATTTCCACGTGTCTGTGAATCCGCCTGGCAACCTGCGCCGCTGGGTGCGCGCCCAGGCAGCGTTTTCGCTTGATGGCATGCAGCCTTTCAAGCCCTTGCCGCGTGACCAGGCGTTTCCGATGCTGGAATGGGGGCTCAACTGGTGCGTGTCGACCCAGGCGCATCAATACCTCATCATCCACGCCGCAGTGGTCGAGAAAAATGGCTTGGCCGCCATCCTGCCCGCTCCGCCCGGTTCCGGCAAAAGCACGCTGACAGCCGGTCTGGTGCTGTCGGGCTGGCGCCTGCTGTCCGACGAACTCACCCTGATCGACCGCAAGAGTGGCCTGATCCAGCCGCTGCCGCGGCCGGTCAGCCTGAAGAACCAGTCGATCGACGTCATTCGCCAGTTTTCCCCCGATGCCTACATCAACCGCGCCTCGCACGACACGGTCAAAGGCACGGTGGCGCACATGCGTCCGCCGCGCGACAGCGTGCAGCGCCAGCACGAAACCGCACGCCCCGGCTGGGTGATATTCCCCAAATGGGAGGCCGGCGCCCGTACCACCCTGACGCCACGCTCCAAGGCGCAGACGTTCATGTTCCTGGCGCAAAACGCATTCAACTACAGTCACCTGGGTGCGGATGGTTTCCGCGTCGGCGCAGCGCTGATCGACCAGACCGCCTGCTATGATTTTCGCTACAGCCAGTTGAGCGAAGCCATCGCCGCATTCGATCGACTGGCCAACGGTGCTCGCCCTGCCTGATTTCATGCGACTATCCCGCGACTTGCTCATCCGCACCCTGCGCACGCCGGACACCATCACCCGTTTTTCCATGAGCGAGTGGGACACGCTGGTGCGACAGGCTCGGGCGGCCGGACTGCTCGCGCGTCTGGCGCACCGCTTGCGCCAGCACGGACTGACGGCGGCGATTCCGGCGCTGGCGCGCTGGCACTTCGACGCCGCCGAAACGCTGGCCAACAAGCAGCAGATCGCGGTGCGCTGGGAACTGCAGCAGCTTCGCGACGCACTGGCCGATCTCGACACGCCGCTGATCGTGCTTAAGGGCGCAGCCTATGTCGCTGCCAAACTGCCGGCTGCAGAGGGGCGACTGTTCAACGACATCGACATCCTGGTCCCGCGCGAGCGGCTGCCGCAGGCTGAATCTTCGCTCATGCTGGCAGGTTGGCACGCCACCGGCTTGTCCGAATATGACAAGCGCTATTACCGCCGCTGGATGCACGAGATCCCACCGATGCAGCATATCCAGCGCGACACCGTGGTCGACGTGCATCACGCGATCCTGCCTGACACTGCGCGCTACCATCCGGATTCCGCCAAGCTGCGCAGCCGCGCCGTCGCGGTGGACGGCCTGCCCGGCATCCATGTGCTGGCGGCGGAAGACCGCATCCTGCATTCGGCCACGCATTTGTTCCACGACGGCGAACTGCCGCACGGACTGCGCGACCTCACCGACCTTGACCTGCTGCTGCGCGATGCCGCGGTTGACTCCGACTTCTGGCCCCGTCTGACTGCGCGCGCCCACGAATTGCAGCTGAGCCGCTCGCTGTTCTATGCCTTGCGTTATCTGCGCCATTTCCTCGACACGCCGGTACCCGACAGCGTGCAGACCGCCCTGGAGCCCACCGCCCCCGATCGCGCCACGCTCGCACTGATGGACGGCATCTTCACCCGGGCGCTTGCGCCCGACCATGCAAGTTGCGCCGACGCCTTCACCCCGGCCGCTCACTTGGCTGCCTTCGTGCGCGCCCACTGGCTGCGCATGCCCGCCCATCTGCTGATCCCGCACCTGTTCCACAAGGCCTTCATCAGCCCCTATCAGCGCGAGCCAAAACCCGCTTGACGCGATTGTCGTCGCAGGTATAATTCCCGAGTATTCCAGTCAAGTATTGTCCAGGAGCCCCGAAATGACCGCGCTAGACCGCATTCGTGACCAAGTCACCACCAACACCGTCGTGCTGTATATGAAAGGCACGCCCCAGTTTCCGCAGTGCGGCTTTTCGTCGCGCGCGGCACAAGTTCTGCAGGCCTGCGGCGTGAAGGACTTTCTGGCGGTCAACGTCCTGGCCGATCCGGAAATTTTCGAGAACCTGAAGTACTACGCCAATTGGCCGACCTTCCCGCAGCTCTACGTCAAGGGCGAGCTGATCGGCGGCTCCGACATCATGATCGAGATGTATCAGAAGGGCGAAATCCAGAAGTTGCTGGAAGAAGCGCAAGCCGCCTGAGCGAGCCCCGCTCCCCCAAAAAAGAAGCCGACTAGTTGTCGGCTTCTTTTTTTCCGGGGCATCCGCGGATCATGCCCCGTCTTCGGGCGCGGCATCCATTCCCAGTTCGTGGATTTTGCGCGTCAGGGTATTACGTCCCCAGCCGAGCAGGTGGGCGGCTTCGATGCGTCGCCCACCGGTATGGTGCAGCGCCACTTCGATCAGCGTTTTCTCGTAGGCCTGGGTAAGCTCATCCAGAATCGCCGCCTCGCCGCGTGCCAGCCGGGCGCTGGCCTCGGCCGCCAGGCTTTGCAGCCAGTCGCCGGTTTGCGGCTCGACGTTGCCCTGCATCAGATCGGCCGGCAGATCGCCCACTTCCACCACCTGGCCGGGCGCCATCACGGTCAGGTAATGGCAGACGTTTTCAAGCTGGCGCACGTTGCCGCTCCAGGGCAGATTGACCAGGGTCTTGAGTGCTGCCTCCGACACGCCCTTAGCCTCCATTCCCAGCTCGCGCGCGCTTTTCTGCATGAAGTGCCGCACCAGCAAGGGAATGTCCTCGCGCCGCTCGCGCAGCGCCGGCAGCCGCAGGCGGATCACATTCAGGCGATGGAACAAGTCCTCGCGGAACAGGCCTTCGCGCACCCGTACCTCCAGGTCCTGGTGGGTGGCGGCGATCACCCGCACGTTGACCTTGATCGGCATATGCCCGCCGACACGATAGAACTGGCCGTCCGACAGCACGCGCAGCAAACGGGTCTGCAATTCGGACGGCATGTCGCCGATTTCGTCCAGGAATAGGGTGCCGCCGTCGGCCTGTTCGAAGCGGCCGCGCCGTTGTGCCGCAGCGCCCGTGAACGCGCCGCGCTCGTGGCCGAACAGCTCGGATTCCAGCAGGTCTTTCGGAATGGCGGCAGTGTTGAGCGCAATGAACGGCCCGCTGGCACGTGGACTGTGCCGGTGCAGGGCGCGTGCAACCAGTTCTTTGCCGCTGCCCGACTCGCCGGTGATCAACACGGTGGCGTGCGACTGCGAGAGGCGTCCGATGGCACGGAACACTTCCTGCATCGCCGGCGCCTGGCCGAGCATTTCGGTCATCGGCGCCTCGCTCGGCGCAGGGGTGTCGCGGCTGGCGCTTTCCGCCAGCGCGCGACGCACCAGTTCCAGCGCCTGGTCGACGTCGAACGGCTTCGGCAGGTATTCGAACGCGCCGCCCTGGAATGCCGCCACGGCGCTGTCGAGGTCGGAATACGCAGTCATGATGATGACCGGCACCTTGGGCAGTCGCTCCTTCAATGCCTGCAGCAGTTCCAGCCCGGACACGCCCGGCATGCGGATATCGGACAGCACCGCGGCAGGCGTGCTGCGTTCCAGTTCGCGCAGCGCATCGCTGGCGGAACTGAAGGTCATGCACGGAATGTCTTCCCGCAGCAGCGCCTTTTCCAGCACCCAGCGGATGGAGCGGTCATCGTCGATGATCCAGACACAGCTTGATTTCGTCATGGCGTTCAGGTGGGAAGCGGAAGAAAAATGGAAAACACGGTATGGCCGGGGTGGCTATCGCAATCGATGGTGCCGTGGTTTTGCGCAACCAGCGTTTGCGAGACGGCGAGCCCCAGCCCGCTGCCGCCTTCGCGCCCGGACACCAGCGGATAGAAAATCTGCTCGCGGATCTCGTCGGGTATGCCCGGGCCATTGTCGATGATCTCGACCCGCAGGCCCAGCCGATAGCGGCGGCTTTCCAGGGTGGGCTGCCGCGCCACCCGCGTTTTGAAGATGATTTCGCCCTGGCCGTGCATCGCCTGCACCGCATTGCGCGCGATGTTGAGCGTGGCCTGGATGAGCTGTTCGGCATCGGCGCGGATTTCCGGCAGGCTGATGTCGTAATCGCGCCGCAGCATCACGCTCGGCGTTTCGGCCAGAATCAGGCTGCGGACCCGCTCCAGCACTTCGTGAATGTTCACTGCACCAAAACGGGGCATACGGTGCGGCGTCAGTAGCCGCTCCATCAGCGATTGCAGACGGTCGGATTCCTTGATGATGACCTGGGTGTATTCGCGCAGGCTTTCGCGCGGCAGTTCGTGTTCCAGCAATTGCGCCGCGCCACGAATGCCGCCGAGCGGATTCTTGATTTCGTGCGCCAGGTTGCGCAGCAGTTCGCGGTTAGCCTCCTGCTGCAGGCGCGCCTGTTCGAGCCGGGCGATGCGCAGGTGCGGATCGACTGCGCGCATTTCGATCAACACGGCGTGCGCCGGTTTCTCCAGCGGAGTAATGCTGCAGCCGATGCGGATCGGCGGATGGCCGCTGACCACCACATCGAGCTCGTATTCGATGACGGTTTCCTGCTCGCTGCGCACGGTCTGAATCGCCGCCAACAGCTCGGGGCTGCGCTCAAACGTCTGGCCCACGTCGTCCCCAACCAGCAGTGCACCGGACACCCCCAGCAAGGTTTCGGCCGCCGGATTGACATACTGAATACGGTTGCCGGCATCCAGCACCATCGCGCCGGTGGACAGGCAATCAAGTCCGGAAAATTCGCTGGGGAAGGACGTCATCATGCTCATGCACAAACCAGAAGCACTGATTGTGCCAGAGCGTGGCTGTTGGTGCTTCAGCGCCTAAGTGCGTGCCGGCTTTACAGACACGCCCCCCTTTACGGGGACAACCCCGGCCTATCCATTGCGGGTGATTGCGGGCGGCGCTGAAGGTTTACTTCAGATTGGCGAGTTCGCGCTGGATGGATGCGACGTTTTGTTCGTGCTGCTGCACGGTGGCGCGCAATTTGTTCACGCGATCGATATAGGTTTTGTCAGTCGCACGTTCGCCGGGCTGCAGACGTTTGCCCAGCGCCAGCTGGCGGCTTGCCTCGTCAGCATTGCGGCGCTCGCCGGCAATTTCGTCCTGCAACACCTGACGACGGATATCGTCGCGGCGCTTCTGCGTGCCGGCATCGATGCGCGGAAAATCTGCTGGACTGGGATTGTAAGACGCCCGCCTGGGCGCTCTGTCGCCAGCCGACAGCGGCGCGGGTGCGCCCGGCAGCTCGATGCGCTTGGCGCCCTTTTTATAGACGTCGGTAAACGTCACCTGGCCGTTTTCATCGACATACTTATAGATTTCCGCCTGCACAGGCGCAGCCAGAACCAGGCACAACAAGAAGGAAAGACGGGAGATTTGCATGGGACTCAGTTTAACGTACCCATTTCTAACGGACACAAGCCGGCAATCTTGATGCAATCAATGTTCACGCCCAACAGAGATATAAGCCGGCAGCACGACACAAACAAAAAGGGGCGACCGAAGCCGCCCCCTCTGTGTGCACTCGCCGTGTTTACAGCGAGTAATACATCGCGAATTCGACCGGATGAGTCGTCATGCGGAACTTGGTGACATCCTCCATCTTCAGGTCGATGTAGGCATCGATCATGTCGTTGGTGAACACGCCGCCACGGGTCAGGAACTCGCGATCCTTGTCGAGTTCTTCCAGCGCCATTTCCAGGCTGTGGCAGACCTTCGGGATCTTCGCGTCCTCTTCCGGCGGCAGGTCGTATAAGTCCTTGTCCGACGGATCGCCGGGGTGGATCTTGTTCTGGATGCCGTCGAGGCCGGCCATCATCAGCGCAGCAAAGCACAGGTACGGGTTGGCGGTGGGGTCCGGGAAGCGGGTCTCAATGCGGCGGGCCTTCTCGCTGGCGGCGATCGGGATGCGGATCGAAGCCGAGCGGTTGCGCGCCGAATAGGCCAGCATCACGGGGGCCTCGAAGCCGGGCACCAGACGCTTGTATGAGTTGGTCGACGGGTTGGTGATCGCGTTCAACGCCTTGGCATGCTTGATCACGCCGCCGATGTAGTACAGGCACAGCTCGGACAGGCCGGCATAGCCGTTGCCCGCGAACATGTTCTTGCCGTCTTTCCACAGCGACATGTGCACGTGCATGCCGGAACCGTTGTCGCCGACGATGGGCTTGGGCATGAAGGTCGCGGTTTTGCCGTAGGCGTGGGCGACGTTCTGCACGATGTACTTCAGCGTTTGCGTCCAATCGGCGCGCTTGGTCAGCGTGCTGAACTGGGTGCCGATTTCGCACTGGCCGGCAGTCGCCACCTCGTGGTGGAACACTTCGACCGGGATGCCGGCTTCTTCCAGCGCCAGCACCATGGCGGCGCGGATGTCCTGCAGGCTGTCGACCGGGGGCACGGGGAAATAGCCGCCCTTCACGCCGGGACGGTGGCCGGTGTTGCCGTTCTCGAACTTCTCCGCCGACGACCAGGCAGCTTCTTCGGAATTTATTTTCACGCCGCAGCCCGACATGCCGTCGTGCCAGGTGACCGAATCAAAAATGAAGAACTCGGGTTCGGGACCGAAGTAGGCGGTGTCGGCGATGCCTGTCGACTTCAGATAGGCTTCGGCGCGCTTGGCGACCGAACGAGGGTCGCGCTCGTAGCCCTTGCCATCGGACGGCTCGATCACGTCGCAGGTCAGGATCAGCGTGGGCTCGTCGAAGAAGGGATCCATGTAGGCCGAATCCGGATCGGCTTTCAGCAGCATGTCGGATGCCTGGATGCCCTTCCAGCCGGCAATCGAGGAACCGTCGAAGGGGTGGCCGTCTTCGAACCAGTCCTCGGTCACGAGGCGGGCAGGAATGGAAACGTGCTGCTCCTTGCCACGGGTGTCGGTAAAGCGCAGGTCGACGAACTTCACTTCATCGTCCTTAATTCTCTTGATCACATCGGCCACGGCCATGCTGAATCTCCTCAAACTGAAATAGAAAAAATGACGACACCACAGCCGCAGTGTCGCAATGAACTTAACTTAGCAGCAAGCGTGCCATGTAAAAAATCGGGCTCGAGGCATTGTGCCACAAGGCCTGTGCAGCGGGATAGTGCATTACCCGTCCGTGCCAGCGCACCAAAAACATGCACGCCTGTAATTTTGCGCACCATATTGGTGCGGATTGCATCGCCCCCTGCCTTTCATATACTGAATCGAATAGTAAAAGGACTCCATCATGGGACGTATAACCGAGTTACTCGACACCGCGCACAGCCGCAGCCAGGCGAATTCCTGGTCGATTGCCGGCGCGCTGCTGCCGCACGAAGCGCATGAACTGCTGCAACTTGCCCCCGGGACGCGTCTTATCGACGTGCGATCTCGCGCCGAAATCGAGCTGAATGGCGCCATTCCCGATGCAGTGCACGTCGAATGGCAATCGTGGCCGGGCTGGGTGCTCAATCCCAACTTTCTTACCCAGCTTGCGCAAGCCACCGACCCGGAATCGCTGCTGATTTTCATGTGCCGCACCGGCGCTCGCTCGCATCGGGCGGCTGCGGCCTGCACCGAGGCGGGACGCGGCAGCTGTTACAACGTGCTGGAAGGCTTCGAGGGCGACCTCAACAAGACCACCGGCCACCGCAATGAAATCAACGGCTGGAAGCAACGCGGCCTGCCCTGGACACAAAGCTGATCAATATCCCTTCGGCGCGCTTTAGAATAGCGCGCCATGACCGACCGCTACGCCGTATTCGGGCACCCGATTGCCCACTCCAAATCCCCGCAGATCCATGTCGCCTTTGCCCGCCAGACCGGGCAGGACATGACGTACGAGGCGATCCTGGCCCCACTCGACGGTTTTGCGGACAGCGTGGCGGCCTTCATCGCGGCGGGCGGGCGCGGCGCCAACGTCACCGTGCCGTTCAAGGAAGAAGCCTACAGGCTGGCCAATCGCCTGAGTGCGCGTGCCCAGCGCGCCGGCGCAGTCAACACGCTGGTGTTCGATGGTGGCATCCTCGGCGACAACACCGATGGTGCCGGGCTGGTGGCCGATCTCACCCGCAACCTCGGTTGTGCGCTCGCCGGAAAACGCATCCTGTTGCTCGGCGCCGGCGGCGCGGCGCGCGGAGTGATCGAGCCGCTGCTCGAACAGCAGCCGGCCGCGCTCGTCATCGCCAACCGCACCGTCGGCCGCGCGCAGGAACTGGCCGAACTGTTTGGACATGGCATACGGGCCTGCGGGTTTGAAGAGACCGGCGGCCCCTACGACGTCGTCATCAACGCCACTGCCGCCAGCCTCGCCGGCGAGTTGCCGCCCCTGTCGTCCGCCCTCTTCACCGACGACACCCTGGCCTACGACATGATGTACGGCCGCGACACGCCCTTTCTCACGTTCGCGCGTAGCCACGGCGCGGCCACCGCCGACGGCCTCGGCATGCTGGTCGAGCAGGCGGCCGAAGCGTTCGCCCTGTGGCGCGGGGTGCGGCCCGACACCGCACCCGTCATCACGAGTCTGCGCGCAGCATGATGAAAAAAGTGTTCGCCTGGATCGGCAAGGGCATCGCCGCCGCAATCGCGCTGGTACTACTGTATCAGCTGTGGATCTTCGCCCACGTGCTGTGGTGGATCGATCACAACCCCAGCTCCACCGCCTTCATGGAAGCCGGCCTCGCGCGCCAGCAGGAAAAGAATCCCGACGCCGAACTGCGCCACAAATGGGTGCCGTACGACCGCATCTCCATCCACCTGAAGCGTGCCATCGTCGCGGCCGAAGATGCCAAATTCATCGAGCACGAAGGCTTCGACGTCGAAGGCATCCAGAAGGCCGTCGAAAAAAACCTGAAAAAAGGCAAGCTTGTCGCCGGCGGCTCGACCATCAGCCAGCAGCTCGCCAAAAACCTGTTCCTCTCCGGCGAGCGCAGTTTCATCCGCAAGGGCCAGGAAGCGATCATCACGCTGATGATCGAATCCACCTGGAGCAAGCGCCGCATCCTCGAGGTGTATCTCAACGTGATCGAATGGGGTAACGGCATCTACGGCGCCGAAGCCGCCGCCCGCCGCTACTATAAAACCTCCGCCGCCAAGCTCAACCGCGACCAGGCCGCCCGCATGGCCGCCATGGTGCCCAACCCGCGCTGGTACGAAAACCACCGCAGCTCGCGCGCCTATCAGCGTCGAATTGCGGTCATCAAGCGTTATATGAACAGCGCACAGGTGCCGCGCTGAAAAACATGCGGGAACAAGCCGGCGAGTTTAATGCGGGGGCAATGGGGCCTGGGTGTCAGCTCTCAAAAATTACTTGATCCTGAACTGACCCCTTTAATTCCAGCCAAGGGCAACACGCTGAAGCTGGCGTAGGACGTCGACGGCAACCTGGTGATCTGGCTGACACCCGGGTTCTGTCGCTGGCGCAGGAACACTGGCCCAAGGTCGCGTTCCACGACACGCGGGAACATGGGCAGGTAATGGGTTAAGGATTGAGGTTTTGCTGCAACTGGTCAGCTTGAAAACTGTTCAAGCAGATCTTTTTTATTTTTAGAAAATATAGGTTTCAAAAGCCCTAGAGTTGGCGCCTCTAATTCACAACGAACATACTAAGTTGCTGACAAAATATTGGGAGCAATCTTTCTCTTTCTACACTGTATTTCCAGAGTGTTTCGCCAAAGTTGTTAACGGGATCATTAGCATCAATTCCCTTAAACTCGTCCTCGCTTAGCATCGCAAATTTTACCCAGTTCATCACCCAATACAGTTTCCGCTGGTCTGCATTTCCCCCATCTACTTCAACCATTCCTATCTCTTCACGGAGTTCTGAGAAAGATATCCGTCCAGCTTGAATCCGGCCAAATAAGCTTGGGCTTACGACTTTAATAACGCTAATAAATGTAATGATTGGAACGAGCCTGAGGTGGTTCTTTTTGGATGTCCCATAGATGATTGCCAGATTCGTATAAACTTTTTCAAGTTGCCTTAGGGAAAAATCAAAGTGCTGTACAAGTGGATCGAGACAATCAACGATACTTTTCTCATCCCCCCATGTTTCGAGTTCGTGGATCTGAAGAAGTTTTCTGCTATAGATTCCTAAATCATTTTTGTAACGATCGTTAATCCTTTTTGGAATCGTCGTTTCTATATTGATGAATTTCTGAAGGTAGGTATGGGCGTCAATATTCTGGCCATATACACTTCTAATAGCTTCTTCTAGTTGTTCTTTATGCATAACAAGAACAAAGACGACATTCGGAACGGAGAATAGATGCTTGATCTTCTCGAGAACTTCGACTGCAAATGACGGCTTGCATCTGTCAAGCTCGTCGATAACGATTATTAGGCGATTACTATTGTTGTCCTTGAGTTTTGAGGGAAGCTCTGAAAGTTCCGTCCTGAAGGAACGAACCAACTCAACATCCTTTGTATAAGAACTTAGTCGTTCCTTAATAAAGTCTGCAATAACCCCGGATGTTCCGGTGGCGACATCATTCTTGATGTCAGCCAAAGCCTCTATGTCTGTCTCTTTGATAGCGCCAAGCGTAGCAGCTTTTATCCCAACCTTTGCTGACCAAGAGAGAAGTTGAACACCAACTTTCTTTGCTTTTTCCTTGAAAGCTGAACCGTTATTTCCGCCTTCAGAGTGGGCATCAACGTAGGATGTAATTGCACTAGCAATTGATATGAAAGCGTCCTCCACATAATCATTCTGGAACGCATCAATGTAAATGCTAGGGACTCCTTCGTTCGCCAGAAGGCCTTGCCACATCCTGATAAAAGTTGTCTTCCCCTCGCCCCACTTCCCGTCAAGCGAGATCACAAGCTCATCATTCGATCGCATAACGAGATTTAACAATGCCTCACCAAACGATTTGCGCTCAAGCGCGTCGTTCTTAAAAGCATCAAGTTCTTCAACAACTAGAGCAGGGGTGACAATTTTCATAGATACCTCGGTGGGTATAACGGACGCTCTCAGGCTTCCCTAAATAAATGAATCGTCTCATCCAGCCGCTGCACCGCATGGATCGATATGCCGGGGATCTTCTGCTTGGGCTGGCTGGCGGCCGGCACAATGGCCTGGGTGAAGCCGAGCTTGGCAGCTTCTTCAGCTGCCCCTGACCACACTGCACCGGGCGGATTTCGCTGGCCAATCCAACTTCGCCAAACATCACCAGCTTGTCGGGCAGCGGCTGGCTGCGCAGCAACGACACCGCATTTAAGGGGTCAGCATCGGATCACTGATGCTCGACCCGCTCCTGCAGCCAGATTTTGATCAGCGACTGATATGGCACGTCGCGCGCATTGGCTGCGGTCTTGATGGCGTCGAGCAGATGTTGGGGAAGCCGCAGCGAAATGGTGTTGGTCGTGGGTTTTAGATTGGGCAGAACGACACGCTGGGCTTTCGACCAGTCGACATAATCGGCGCTGTCATGGGTTTCCCAGAATGCGCGTTCTTCGGCCTCCGAAACAAAGACAGGGACAGGTTTAAGGCGCTTCTTCATAGATGGTTCGCTCCTTCCGGTGCATGTCGCGCGCGGAAATCACCCGGATTCTTGTCCCGCGCACGGTAAACGTGATGTGCAGCTTTCGCGCTGTATGGGTCATCCCCAGTGCATGGAAGCGTGGCTCTGCCTGACTGTGTTTCGCGTCTTCCAGCATCAACAGCGGCTGATTGAAAAACACCTGCTCCGTTTCCGATGCGCTCACGCCATGTTTTTCGTTTTTGCGGGCGTTGCCTTCGTCCCACTCGAAACCTTCAATCAGCGTCAGGTCAACCATGGTTGTATATTATGAACATATACAATACAGATCAAGCCCCGGAACTGCCAAGTAGGCCCGTCCCGAGGAGCGTCTATCGCGCGATCGATCTGTCTGCCGGCGGTCCCAACAATCTGCCGATACCTGCAAGCCCCCAATTAGCGTTCCCCGTTCCCCATGCCCAACCGGTTTGACCTGGGAACCCCGTTGCGGGACTCGCCTCCATCCCGTAGCACGTTACAATCGCGGGGCTTTTTGCCCATAACGCCCCCATGACCGACGCCCTCGAAAACCAGTCGCAGGACAATCTCGAAGCCAGCCTGGCGCAGGTGCAGACCTTGCTCGCCAAGATGCGGCTGGTGGAGGAGCTCGTCCACAAGCAGGGCGGGCCGCGGCAGGCACTGGTCGAGAACCTGGTGCACAAGCAGAACCTGAACGAGTTGCAGCGGCACCTGGAAGCGCTACACCCGGCGGACGTGGCCTACATTCTGGAGGCGCTGCCGCTGGATGAGCGCCGCCTGGTGTGGAGCCTGGTCAGTGCGGAGCACGATGGCGAGATTCTGCTGGAGGTGTCGGATTCGGTTCGCGAATCGCTGATCCAGACGATGGACAAGGCGGAGCTGCTGGCCGCCGCCGAGTCGCTCGACACCGACGAAATCGCCGACATCGCGCCCGACCTGCCGCACGACGTCATCCAGGAACTGCTGACCTCGCTGGACGCGCAGAAACGCGCCCACTTGCAGTCGGCGCTGGCCTATCCCGAGGACACAGTGGGCGCGCTGATGGACTTCGAGATGGTGACGATCCGCGCGGACGTCACGCTGGAAGTCGCGCTGCGCTATCTGCGCCGACTGGGCGAACTGCCCGACCAGCTCGACAAGTTGTTCGTGGTCGGGCGTGACGACGCGATCATCGGCGTGCTGCCGCTGAAACGATTATTGACGACCGATCCCGAAGCCTCAGTGGCGGCGGTGATGGTCGAGGACTTCGTCAAATTTCACCCCGAGGACGAGGCACACGAGGCGGCGCAGGCGTTCGAACGCTACGACCTGGTGATGGCGCCGGTGGTGGATATACAGGGGCGGCTGATCGGCCGACTCACCGTCGACGCGGTGCTCGACTACATCCGCGAATCGGCCGACGCCGACATGCTGTCGATGGCCGGCCTGAAGGAAGAGGAAGACCTGTTCTCCACGGTGTGGCGTTCGGCAAAAAACCGCTGGATGTGGTTGTCGATCAATCTCGCCACCGCCTTCATCGCGTCGCGCGTGATCGGCGCCTTCGAAGGTTCGATCGAAAAGCTCGCTGCGCTGGCGGCGCTGATGCCCATCATCGCCGGCATCGGCGGCAACTCCGGCAACCAGACCATCGCGCTGATCGTGCGCGGCCTGGCGCTGGGCCAGATCACGCAGGCCAACGCGCGCCGCCTGATCGTGAAGGAACTCGGCGTCGCCCTGTTCAATGGCCTGTTGTGGGGCTCAGTGGTGGGCGCCTTCGCCTGGTTGCTGTACGACAATCTGGCGCTGGGCGGGGTGATGGCGCTGGCCATGCTGCTCAACCTGATTGTCGCGGCACTGGCGGGGATTTTCATTCCGATGACGCTGGAGCGCATGAAGCGCGACCCGGCCGTCGGCTCCTCGGTGCTGCTGACCTTCACCACCGACAGCATGGGCTTCTTCATCTTCCTCGGGCTCGCCACCCTGCTGCTGCTATGAACGCTGTACCGGACAGCCGCGCCCTGTATGGACGCCTGCTCGGCTATGTGAAGCCGTACTGGCGCATGTTCGCGCTGTCGATCATCGCGCTGATTCTCACCGCCGCCACCGAGCCGCTGCTGCCCGCCCTGTTCAAGCCGCTGCTGGACCAGGGCTTCGTCGCCAAGGACCAGGATTTCATCCGCTGGGTGCCGGTGCTGCTGCTGGCGCTGTTCCTGGTTCGCGGCATCACCAGCTTCGTCAGCACCTACTGCATGGCCTGGGTGGGAAGCCGGCTGGTGATGGACTTGCGCGCCGCGATGTTCGACAAGCTGATGGCGCTGCCGACGCGCTACTTCGACCAGAACCCGAGCGGCCAGCTGATCGCGCAACTGGCGTTCAACGTCACCCAGGTCACGCAGTCGGCCACCAGTTCGCTCACCACGCTGGTGCGCGACACCGTGACGGTGCTGGGGCTGCTGGGCTATCTGCTGTGGCTGAACTGGCAGCTCACTCTCGTCGTGTTTGGCATGGTGCCGCTCACGCTGTGGATCGTGCGCATGGCCAGCACGCGCCTGCGCGGGCTGTCGCGCAAGGCGCAGCAGAACATCGGCGACCTCACCCAGGTGGTCGACGAGGCGGTGGGCGGGCACCGCGTGGTCAAGCTGTACGGCGGCGAGGACTACGAACAGACACGCTTTCGGCAGGCCGCCAATCTGGCACGGCTGTTCGAGATGAAGCGGGTCGCCGCCAATGCGGTGTACGAGCCGGTCATCCAGTTCATCGCCGCCGTGGCCTTGGCGATCATCGTCTACATCGCCGCGGGACAGGCGTCCAGCAACACCACGACGGTGGGTGGCTTCGTCGCCTTCTTCATGGCCATGCTGTTGCTGTTTGCCCCGCTGAAGCGGCTCACCGCGGTCAACGACCAGTTGCAGCGCGGACTCGCCGCGGCCGAAACCATTTTCACCATGCTCGATCAGGATGCCGAGCGCGACAGCGGCGCCCGCACGCTCGACCGCATCGAAGGTCGGCTCGCGCTTCGCGATGTGGCGCTCACCTATCCGGGCAAGACCGTTCCGGCGCTTGCGGACATCACGCTCGACATCGCACCCGGCGAAACGGTGGCGCTGGTCGGCGCCTCGGGCTCGGGCAAGACCACGCTGGCCAACCTGGTGCCGCGATTCTACGACCCCGACACCGGCACGATCACCCTCGACGGCATCGACATCCGCGACATTCGCCTGCAAAACCTGCGCAGCCACATCGCGCTGGTGTCGCAGGATGTCGTGTTGTTCAACGACACGCTGGGGCACAACATCGCCTACGGCACGAAGCGCGACGCCACCCCCGACGAGATCCGCGCCGCCTGTATCGCCGCCCACGCCTGGGACTTCATTCAGGCAATGCCGGACGGACTCGACACGCTGATCGGCGAGAACGGCATGCGGCTGTCCGGTGGCCAGCGCCAGCGCATTGCCATCGCACGCGCGATCCTGAAAAACGCGCCGCTGCTGATTCTCGACGAGGCCACGTCTGCACTCGACAACGAATCCGAGCGCCACGTGCAGGCTGCGCTCGAGACGCTGATGGAAAACCGCACCACGCTGGTCATCGCGCACCGGCTGTCGACCATCGAGCGCGCCGACCGGATTGTCGTGCTGGAAGGTGGACGCATCATCGAGATCGGCAGCCACGCGGACCTGATCGCCAAACGGGGCCGCTACGCGCAACTGCACGCGCTGCAATTTTCCGTATGAGCCACGACATGCCGTCGTCAGACTGGGTGAAACCGTCGCGCTCGCTACTCACCGCCACCGGACGTGCGATCGGCGACTTCCGCATGATCCGCAACGGCGACCGCATTCTGCTGGGTCTGTCGGGCGGCAAGGATTCGCTGTCGTTGCTGCACACGCTGCACCATCTGCAGCAGAAGGCGCCGGTGAAATTCGAGCTGCTCGCCTGCACGGTCGACCCGCAATCCGACCAGTACGATCCCTCGCCCTTGAAACCTTATATGGCCGAACTCGGCGTGCCCTACTTTTTGGAATCGCAACCCATCCTTGAAGAGGCGCAGAAAACGCTGACCAAGGATTCCGATTCCTACTGCGCGTACTGCTCGCGCATGCGGCGCGGTATTCTCTACCGCGTCGCGCGCGAGCAGGGCTGCAACGTCGTCGCGCTGGCGCAGCACCTGGACGACCTGGCCGAGACGCTTATGATGTCGATGTTCTTCGGCGGCAAGCTCAGAACCATGTCGCCGCACTATCTGAACGACGCCGGCGACCTGCGCATCATCCGGCCGTTTGCCTACGCGCGCGAACGCCAGACCCGCGCGTTTGCGGCAGACGCCGGCCTGCCGGTGATCTTCGAAAACTGCCCGGCGTGCTTCGCCAAGCCGCAGCAGCGCTACGCGATGAAGCAGATGCTGGCCGAGCAGGAGAAGGTTCACCCGCGCATTTTCAACAGCCTGCTGACCGCCATGAAGCCGCTGATGGTCGAACCGCCGCCCGGCTGATTTCCCCGCTCAGCGCTGCGGCTTGCAGCGTTTGCCCTCGTATTCAAAACGGTTCAGCGCGTACGCCTTGCCGTTCCAGCGCTCCACCGGAAAGCAGAAACCCGGGCCGCCGATCGAGATGTCCGGCCAGTTGCCTGCCCCGCGGGTTTTCAGAAACTCCGGGATCCCGCTGCCGCCGGTCATCACGCGCCAACGGCCATCGGCCTGCTTGCTCAGCAACTGGTATCCCATGCCCGCATGGCCGTAACAAAACGTGCCGCCTTCGGTCACCACGGCTTCGGGGCGGCCGTCGCCGTTCAGGTCGCGTACGGTCTCGATCGATGCGCCGCTGGAATGGGGATCGTCCGCGCACATGAGCCACATCCCTTTGCGTTGCACCGCGCCCGCCGCCTTGAAAATGGCCTGTTGATCCGTCTCGGTCAACGCCATGCTTGCGGATTCCGCGAAGGCCGGAGGGCACCCTGCCAGGGTGACGCCCAGCGCAGCTACTCGACCCAGCGCCCGCCGTGAAGCCATGCCGTTCTTCGTCATACCTCACCCCCACGCGCTCACTAAAACCCAACCATAGTCATCGGTGAGGCGCTTGCAAACGAATGGCGAGGCCAGGGCTGGATCACCAAGTATGACCAAACTACTGCGATTTCCCGATCCCGCGTTTGCCCGTAGAATCAAGCCTTTGTTTTATTTGACTTTTCCATACAGAGAACAAGGTTATGACGGCTTCTTTCATCCCCCCCAAGCGCATCCTCATGGGCCCCGGCCCGTCCGATGTGCCGCAGCGCGTCCTCGACGCCATGGCGCGGCCCACCATCGGCCACCTCGATCCCGCTTTCGTCGAACTGATGGAGCAGATCAAGTCCATGTTGCGCATGGCCTTCCAGACCGAGCATGCGCTGACCTTCCCGGTCTCTGCACCCGGCTCGGCGGGGATGGAAATGTGCTTCGTCAACCTGGTGGAACCGGGCGACAAGGTGATCATCTGCCGCAACGGCGTGTTCGGCGGGCGCATGCTGGAAAACGTCAAGCGCACCGGCGGCGTGCCGGTGGTCGTCGACGACGCCTGGGGGAAACCCGTCGATCCGCAGAAAGTACGCGACGCCTTCAAGGCGAATCCCGACGCGAAGATTCTCGCCTTCGTCCACGCCGAGACCTCGACCGGCGCGCAGTCGGATGCCGAAACGCTCGGACGGATCGCGCAGGAAGCCGGCGCGCTCACCATCATGGACTGCATCACCAGTCTCGGTGGCACGCCGGTCTACCTGGACAACTGGGGGATCGACGCCGCGTTTTCCGGCAGCCAGAAATGCCTGTCGTGCACCCCGGGCCTGTCGCCGGTGTCGTTCTCCGAGCGCGCGATTGAGCGCATCAAGGCGCGCAGGACCCCCGTGCAAAGCTGGTTCCTCGACTTGAGTCTGGTGCTCGGCTACTGGCAGTCCGCGGGAAAACGCACCTACCACCACACCGCGCCGATCAACCCGATGTACGGCCTGCATGAAGCGCTGGTCATCCTCGAAGAAGAAGGGCTGGAACATGCCTGGGCACGCCACCGCACCATGCACGAAAAGCTCAAGGCCGGGCTCGAAGGCATGGGCCTCCGGTACGTGGTGGAGGAATCCGCCCGCCTGCCGCAGCTCAACTCGATCTATGTGCCCGAAGGCGTCGACGATGCCGCAGTGCGCGCCCGCCTCCTCAACGAATTCAACCTGGAAATCGGTGCCGGCCTGGGCGACATGGCCGGCAAGATCTGGCGCATCGGCCTGATGGGCTATTCTGCGAAGCAGGAAAACGTCGACACCTGCCTGCAGGCCCTGAAAGCCTGCTTGCACTGAACCCCAACCACCGGAAAGGTCGCGCCATGAAAGCTTATTTGATCGACGCCAACAGCAGAACCGTCCGCCCGGTGGATCTGGCCGGACTACCCGACATTCGTCGGCTGATCGGCTACGACTCGATCGATTCGGACGAAGTCGACGCCAGCGGCGACCGGCTGTTCTTCGACGAGAGCTGCTTCCTGCGTGACCAGACCGGCAAGGGCCGCTTCAAGCTCGACAACCTGGTGCCGGTCGCCGACAAGGCGGTGGTGGCGGGATCGAGCGACGAGGGCGCGACGCTCAGGGACGCCGTAACCAAGTTGGCCGCCCTGCAGCAACGCATCGTCTGGCTTTAGGCCTCGTCTCCCAGCGCAGTCCATCATGGCAAGCGGCCACGGCGCCGCTTCGTTCAGTCCTGTATTCTTCGCGCGAACATGAGCCTCTTGGCTCATGGCAACAGGACAAGGTTCAAGAAACCTTCATTCGAGCGTAAAGGCCATCCCCCACCATCCTGCATGGAATGCAGCTTCAGCGAATGACCTGAAGCCAGACTGTTCCAGGTTGCGTCCCGCAACGAACCATCGAGCCCGCCCCAAGCCCCCGACATCGGCCCGGCATGCGTTCGGCCTCCGTTTCGCCACGATCGTTTCGTTCCATTTCATCGAGGAGTCTCTATGTCGTCCCACCACAATAATTCGCGTCGTCAGTTCATCAAATCTTCCGGCCTGCTGATTGGCGCTGCGGCCATCCCTGCGGCCGCGATGCGCCCGGGGCACGCCGCCCCGGCCATCATTACGCTGGATGGCGCCCGGCCGCAGCTGGCACAAGGCATTCAAATCGGCGACGTCCGTTCCAGCCGTGCGCTGATCTGGAGCCGTTCCGACCGTCCGGCGCGGATGTGGGTGGAATATGACTTCGACCCCAGCTTCGCCAACCCGATGCGGGTACGCGGCCCCTACGCCCTGGAAACGAGCGACTACACAGCCCGGCTCGACCTCACCGGCCTGCCCGCCGGGCGGGACGTGTTCGTGCGCGTGCAGTTCCAGGACTTGTCCAACGAGCGCGTGCTGAGCGAACCGGTGCTCGGGCATTTCCGCACTGCGCCGAACGAGGCCAGCGACATCCGCTTCCTGTGGTCGGGCGACACGGCCGGCCAGGGCTGGGGGATCAACCCGGAATTCGGCGGCATGAAAATCTACGAATCGATGCGTCAGACGCAGCCGGATTTCTTCATCCACAGCGGCGACAACATCTATGCCGACGGCCCCATCCAGGAATACCAGAATGCCGAGAACGGCCTGATCTGGCACAACATCGTCACTCCTGAGGTCTCCAAGGTTGCCGAGACGCTGGACGAATTCCGCGGCCGCTACAAGTACAACCTGCTTGACGAGAACGTGCGCCGCTTCAATGCCGAAGTGCCGCAGATCTGGCAATGGGATGACCATGAAGTGATGAACAACTGGTCGGATTCCAAGGACCTGATGGCCGACGCACGCTACACCGAAAAGAACGCACCGCTGCTCTTCGCGCGCGGCGCTCACGCCTTCCTCGAATACGCGCCGATGCGCTACGCCGGCACGGAAGAAAGCGAGCGCGTCTATCGCCACATTCCCTACGGCCGCCTGCTGGACGTGTTCGTACTCGACATGCGCAGCTACCGTGGCCCCAATACCCATAACCGCCAGACCGAACCCGGCGACGAAACGGCGTTCCTCGGTGCGGAACAGATCGAGTGGCTGAAGCGCAAGCTGCGCGAGTCCAAAGCGGTGTGGAAAGTCATCGCTGCCGACATGCCGCTCGGCCTGAATATCGGCGACGGCAAGGACGCGGAAGGCCGCGCGCGCTGGGAGAACTCCTCCAACGGCGACGGCCCGGTGCTCGGCCGCGAATTCGAGATCGCCGACATCCTGCGGTTCATCAAGCGTCAGCACGTGCGCAACGTCGTCTGGTTCACCGCCGACGTGCACTATTGCGCCGCGCACTATTACGACCCGAACAAGGCGCAGTTCCAGGACTTCGAGCCCTTCTGGGAATTCGTCTCCGGTCCGCTCAACGCCGGCAGCTTCGGGCCCAACACGCTGGACAACACCTTCGGTCCCCAGGTGATTTTCCAGAAATTCCCGCCGGCCCCCAACTACTCGCCGTTTGCCGGTCTGCAGTTCTTCGGCCAGGTCGACATCGACGGCCGCACGGCCGAGATGACGGTCAGCCTGAAGGACATCGACGGCAACGCGGTATACAGCAAGGAACTGCGGCCCGAACCGGGACACCGGCACCACCACAGAGAAGACTGATGAAACGAACGCCGCCTTGCTTGTGACGCGAGAACAAGGCGGCGTTCACAGGATGATCAAGTCAGGCCACTGGTATGGGACCCGATACGATTGTCGGGTCCCATTTTTTCTGCCCGGCTGGCAGCCGCTTCCCGTCAGGCAGGCACCGGGTTCACGCCGACAATCCCAGCCTCTGCCAGATGGTGGTGCTGGGCCCCGCCTGATTCATGGTGTAGAAATGCAGTCCCGGCGCGCCTCCGGCGAGGAGGCGGTCGCACAGGTCGGTCACCACATCCAGACCGAAGGCACGCAAGGACGGCAGGTCGTCGCCATAGGTCTCCAGCTTTTTTCTCAGCCAGCGCGGGATTTCCGCGCCACAGGCGTCCGAAAACCGCGCCAGCTGCACGTAGTTGCCGATCGGCATGATGCCGGGGACGATGGGGATGGAAACCCCCAGCGCACGCACGTCCTCGACGAAGTTGAAGTAGGCGTCGGCGTTGAAGAAATACTGCGTGATGGCAGCATTCGCGCCGGCGTCGACCTTGCGCTTGAAGTTGGCGAGGTCTTCCGTATAGGAGCGTGCCTGGGGATGGACTTCGGGGTAGGCGGCCACCTCGATTTCGAACCAGTCGCCGGTTTCCTTGCGGATGAATTCCACTAATTCATTCGCATAGTTGAATGCGCCGGCGTCCATGCTGCCCGAGGGAAGATCGCCGCGCAGCGCGACCAGATGACGGATGCCCTGGCTTTTGTATTCGGTGAGAATGTCGCGGATGCTCTCCTCGGTCGAGCCGATGCACGACAGGTGCGGTGCGGCCTCGCTGCCGTCGGCCTGGATATCGCGCACGGTTTCCAGGGTGCGGTCGCGGGTCGAACCGCCGGCGCCGAAGGTGACTGAAAAGAACTTGGGATTGAGTTGCGCCAGCTGCTTGCGGGTGGCGCGCAGCTTGTCGGCACCTTCCGCCGTTTTCGGCGGGAAGAATTCGAAGCTGAATGTGCGTTCGGTCATGCTTCAGCCTTTTTTATTAGGGATGAGCGCAGACAGCGCCCAGGCGATCACGCCATACAGGATCGCGCCGACCATCGCCGAGACAAAGCCCTCGACGTGGAATCCGGGCAACAGCGCACTGGCGAGCCAGAACAGAAAGCCGTTCAGCACCAGGTAAAAAATCCCCAGCGTGAGCACCGTGATCGGCAGCGTGAGCAGCGCCAGCACCGGCCGCACCAGCGTGTTGATGAAGCCCAGCACCAGCGCGGCGACCAGCGCCGTGCCGAAGCCGGATACCTGGATGGTGGGCAGCAGATACGTCACCGCCAGCAGCGCGACGGCATTCAGAATCCACAGCAGCAGCAAACGCATGGCACGCTCCTTCCGATGAGGTCGATCAATAACGGTAATGCTCGGCCTTGTATGGGCCTTGCTTCGACACGCCGATGTAGGACGCCTGCTGGTCGGTCAGCTCGGACAGCTGGGCGTTGAGCTTCTTCAGCTGCAGACGCGCGACCTTCTCGTCGAGATGCTTGGGCAGGGTGTAGACGCCGACCGGGTATTTGCCGGAGTCGCGTTCCTGCCACAGCTCGATCTGCGCGATGGTCTGGTTGGCGAACGAGGACGACATCACATAGCTGGGATGGCCGGTGCCGCAGCCGAGGTTCACCAGGCGACCCTTGGCCAGCAGGATGATGCGCTTGCCGTCCGGGAAGATCACATGGTCGACCTGCGGCTTGATTTCTTCCCACTGGTATTTCTCGATCGAGGCGACGTCGATCTCGTTGTCGAAGTGGCCGATGTTGCAGACGATGGCCTGGTCCTTCATCTTCGCCATGTGGTCGTGGTTGATGACGTGGAAGTTGCCGGTGGCTGTGACGAAGATGTCGGCCTTGTCGGCGGCGTACTCCATGGTCACCACGCGGTAGCCTTCCATCGCCGCCTGCAGCGCGCAGATCGGGTCGACCTCGGTCACCCACACCTGGGCCGACAGCGCGCGCAGCGCCTGTGCCGAGCCCTTGCCCACATCGCCGTAGCCGGCGACCACGGCGACCTTGCCGGCGATCATCACGTCGGTGGCGCGCTTGATGCCGTCCACCAGCGACTCGCGGCAGCCGTAGAGGTTGTCGAACTTGGACTTGGTGACCGAATCGTTGACGTTGATCGCCGGGAACTTGAGTTCGCCGCGCGCATGCATCTGGTACAGGCGGTGCACGCCGGTGGTGGTCTCCTCGGTGACGCCCTTGACCGCGGCCAGGCGGCTGGAATACCAGCCCGGCTGCGCAGCCACACGGGCCTTGATCGCGGCGTACAGCACGCGCTCTTCCTCGCTGGTGGGATTGGCCACCACGGAAATGTCCTTTTCTGCACGCGCGCCGAGATGCAGCAGCAGCGTGGCGTCGCCGCCGTCGTCGAGGATCATGTTCGAGTATCCGCCGTCGCTCCACTCGAAGATGCGGTGGGTGTAATCCCAGTAGTCTTCGAGCGATTCGCCCTTGACCGCAAACACCGGGATGCCGTCGGCGGCAATCGCGGCCGCGGCATGGTCCTGGGTCGAGAAGATGTTGCACGAGGCCCAGCGCACGTGGGCGCCGAGCGCGGTCAGCGTCTCGATCAGCACCGCGGTCTGGATGGTCATGTGCAGCGAACCGGTGATGCGCGCGCCCTTCAAGGGTTGTGCGGCCGCGAACTCCTCGCGGATGGCCATCAGGCCCGGCATTTCGGTTTCGGCGATGCGGATTTCCTTGCGGCCCCAGTCGGCAAGTGCAAGGTCGGCAATAACGTAATCGGCGGTGGAATTGGTGGCGTTCATCACGCCCTCCTTTCTGTTCACAAAAAAGAAAACGTGAGCGCCGTTGAGAAGATGCGTCCTGAGCCTGGCGGGTGATCCGTCGCAGCGCTCCTCAGAACCGAGGCGGCATTCTACCCTGTATGCGCCAAAATTCGAATTATGAATAAAGTCGGGCTACCATCCCGTCACGTACAAAACGTCGTCTGCCACCCATCCTTGGCACGTGCCCCCGCCGGCCCCTCGACTCTGGCTGGGGCGACTTAGCCCGCCGTGCCCGTCGCGCACTGCGGGAGTTCGCACCGCCAAAAAAGAGCCGGTTTAACCGGCTCCTTTCGATTCCCCACATCACGTGCCGGGGGCACGCCGTCTGCGAATGAGGCTGACCACCAGCGTCACCACGGTAAGCGGCATCACGTAGCTCAGCATGATGCCGGAATACGCGGGCAGGCTGTCGTGCTGCTGCGCAGCAAGGGTGAGATACAGCAGGTAGGCAGCGTAATAGCCGAGGAAGACCGCGCCTTCCCAGCGCGCGATCTCGCGCCCGGTGAGCAGGATCGGCAGGCAGGCAAAGGCGACCGCCAGCATCACCCACAGGTCGAAATTGCGCGCGGCGTCGGGCACGCCGAGCCCGCCCGTCGAGACGACGCCTGCAGCACCCAGCACCGCCAGCAAATTGAAGATATTGCTGCCGACCACATTGCCGACGGCGATATCGCGCTGGCCGCGCAGGGCAGCGATCAGCGAGGTAGCGATTTCCGGCATCGATGTCCCCACCGCCACCACGGTGAGGCCGATGACGAGATCGCTCACGCCCATCACTTTGGCGAATGCGACGGCCGCGCTCACCAGCCACTCGGCGCCCAGCACCAGCAACGCAAGGCCGCCGAGCACCAGCGCTGCCTGCACTCCCCAGTGACGGTCCCACTGGCTGGTCGGGATTTCGCCGGCGAATTCGTCGGTGGTCGCCTGCTTGGCGCGCCGGGACTGCACGACGAGGAACACGGTATAGGCGATCACCAGCGCAAACAGCAGCACCGCCTCGATCCGCCCGATGTTGCCGTCCAGCGCCATCACCACGACCAGCAGCGACGCGCCGATCATGACGGGAATTTCCTGGCGGATGATCTGCTCGGCGACCAGAAGCGGCGCCACCAGCGCGGAAACACCGAGGATCAGCAGGACGTTGGCGATATTGCTGCCAACCACATTGCCGATCGCAAGACCGGTCGTGCCGGACAGGGCTGCGTCGACCGAGACCGCCATTTCCGGCGCGCTGGTGCCGAAGGCCACCACGGTGAGGCCGACTACCAGCGGCGAAATGCCCCACGCCACCGCCAGCCGCGAGGCGCCGCGCACCAGCGCCTCGGCGCCGGCAACCAGTGCCGCCAGGCCGAGCACGAACATGGCCGCCTGCATCAGCATGGGCTTACAGTCCGGCAGCCGCCTTCAGTTCTGCCGCCTTGTCGGTGACCTCCCAGGTGAACTCCGGCTCGTCGCGGCCGAAGTGGCCGTAGCTGGCCGTGCGCGTGTAGATCGGACGCAGCAGGTCGAGCATGTTGACGATGCCCTTGGGACGCAGGTCGAAGTGCGCCAGGATCAGCTCGACGATCCTGGCTTCCGGGATCTTGCCGGTGCCGAAGGTGTCGACCATCAGCGAGGTCGGCCTGGCGACGCCGATGGCGTAGCTGACCTGCACCAGGCACCTGTCGGCCACCCCCGCCGCGACGATGTTCTTCGCGACGTAGCGTCCGGCATAGGCTGCGGAACGGTCGACCTTGGACGGATCCTTGCCGGAGAACGCGCCGCCGCCGTGCGGGGCGGCACCGCCGTAGGTGTCGACGATGATCTTGCGGCCGGTGAGACCGGCATCGCCCATCGGCCCGCCGACGACGAAGCGGCCGGTGGGGTTGACCAGATAACGCGTGTCGGCGGTGAGCATTTCCTTCGGCAGCACCGGCTTGATGATTTCCTCGATCACCGCTTCGGACAACTGGGCATGCGAAACCTCGGGGTGATGCTGGGTGGAGAGCACGACGGTGTCGATGGAATGCGGCTTGCCGTCGACGTAGCGGATCGACACCTGCGATTTCGCATCGGGGCGCAGCCACGACAGGCGGCCGTCCTTGCGCAGCTCGGACTGGCGCTCAGTCAGGCGGTGGGCGAGATGGATCGGCATCGGCATCAGCACGGGGGTCTCGTTGCAGGCGTAACCGAACATCAGCCCCTGGTCGCCCGCGCCCTGGTCGAGGTAATCGTCGTGCGCACGGTCCACGCCCTGCGCGATGTCGGGCGACTGCTTGCCGACGGTGACCAGCACCGAGCAGGTGTTGTAGTCGAAACCGATCTCGGACGAGTCATAGCCGATGCGCTTGATGGTCTGGCGCGCGATCTGGTTGTAATCGATCACCGCCGAGGTGGTGATTTCTCCGGCGATGACGCACAGACCGGTGGTCAAGAGCGTCTCGCACGCCACGCGCGCATGTTTGTCCTGGGTTAGAATCGCGTCGAGCACCGCATCCGACACTTGGTCCGCCATCTTGTCGGGGTGCCCTTCGGACACCGACTCAGACGTGAAAATGAAATCCTTTTGCATGAC
>JAIBFA010000055.1 GCA_019459325.1 Thiobacillus sp. | reverse complement strand
CCCCCCCCCCCCCCCCCCCCCCACGGCGGGCGATCGGCAGGCTGCCGATCTTCTCCCGCCCGACAGCATCATCGCCGCAGCCCGATCCGTAGCGGGGATCGACACCATCCAGGACGGTGCGGCGCCATGGGAGCACGCTATTGCGATGCCATTCCGTGGGGAGGAAAAGGTCGTACCAATGCGTGCGGCGCACGACCTCGCCTGGGCTATTGCCCACGACTGTGCCTACGCGCGCAATGGCGCGTTGCACGCCACCGCCCCGACGGTGCTGGGCGCCAATTTGGCTGGGAAACAGGCCCATCTGCTCTTGTTAGACGCCACGCTCCCTCGCGCCACGCGCGCTGCCGTCGAGGCCTTGAGCGGCCACGTAGTAGAGATCGTTGCTGAGCAGAACATCCTGATCGCTCATTACTCAGATCGGGCACACCTCCGAGGTGGCTGGAACAGCCCTGTTGACGGGGAAAAACGCAAAGCGCTGGAGCACAAGCGCTTAACCTTGGCCCACGACATCCTGTGTGCGGAGGTCGGCGAAGACCCGGGGGTCATTACGCACAAGCCCCTGGCGGATCTGATGGTGAAGCAAGGACAGGCGTGTGGCTACTGGGGTCGAGATGAAGTTGGCACCGACGATTTCAATGGCCGGCACTTGCTGGTTTTCGGCGACCCGTTGCTGACGCCTGCATGTCTTCGCACCAGTTACGAAGCAGATCGCTCCCTGGCGCTGGCAGCCGGCGCCCTGGCTTCGGACTGGCCGCACTGGGAGGACGCGGAGCGGGTGCATCCTCTGGTACAGGTGACGCGAGATACCCTGGTGCGCGGCAAGATCAGAATGCCCACCAACCCGAAACTGTTGGCCTGGGAGCTGGACTACTACACCGGACGATTTCACCAAGCGGTCGGCCGAGTTCGCGGCGCACGCGTGCAAAATACGCGCATCATTCACGTCTACGCTGGGCTGCCGGTCGATTGGAGGACGCTCGGTGTACAGGTTGAGTTTCGAAAGGATCCCGAGTGTATGGGGCCTGGCCGGGGTAAAGCGGCTGGGAGTGCCGCAGCAGGCATCCTCAGCCATGGCCGGGCAGTAGAGAAAATGGCTGGGGTCTTTGCACGACTACTCGCAGAAGGCAAACTGCCTAGCCGCCGTGCAGCAGGCGCCAGTCCTTCGGCTTTCGCTGGTCAGCGTGTCGAGGCGCTCCGAAAGGCGCTGGATTGGCTTGAGCCAGCGGTAGCTCAACGGCTGGCAAGCACTACGGACCGTCGCTACGCCTGGGTGGCAGCGGTGGCTCAGGCGATTATCGCGAGGTGACGAAGTACCTGTCCATGTGAATATTCTTGGTCAAGTGACATATGGTCATGACCCATCCCAATCCATAATCGTGGCGTGACCTAGATTTGCCGTGTGTCTTTGACTGGTACGGGGGAAATGAACATATTTATATTGGACTCCGGTGTACCGGTCGACCCACCGTCCGCCCTTGACCTCGTCCCACTTTGGATAGGGACTTGGAAATAAAAGCCCTAGCTGCCAGGCGGCGACAGCTTAGGCTTGGGGGAGAAGGTCCTATACGTAACCGGGATGCATCGTGGCGCAGCTGTCGCACCGACCGGTATCTACCCGATGAGAATTGCCCGCCTTGAGCTTGGTCCAATACCCCCTAGGTGGTGTTGGGACGCCGAGCTTTAGGCAACGTTTCCGTACTGCGACATCGGAAATGCCGAGTTGGCTGGCTACGGTGGTCATGGGCTGACTCCAGACCATCTTTTCGAGGTCTTCTGCCGTGATTGTGTTGGGTGGCTCCTTGGCCAGCCATTTCTCGACATAGGCTCTGAGCAGTTCTGTAAGGGAGATGTCCTCGCTTGCTACAGCCTCTTCTGGCTCGATTTTGTTCAACAGTTCGTTAGTGGTCGGGTGGTAGTAGCGAAGCGCCATCTGAATGGTCCTCCAGCCAAAGAAACGAGCCAGTTCCTGTGCAGCGAATTTCTTCGCGTACTCCGTTGCGGCTGCGTGACGAAGGTCGTGGAAACGGAAATCCTTAATACCAGCAGCCTTACAGACTCGACGGAAGGCCCGCGATAGGGCCTCGGCGCTTTGGTAGCCGAGTATTTTTGCAATGGCGCCACCACAACTTAAGGTCTTCAATCTACCAAGTACCTCACGAGCCAATTTGAAAAGGGGTATTTCAAGCGGCCTGCCGTTCTTTGTGAGGGGTATAGATGCCTTTCTAGCAACCAGATCGACTTGCTCCCACGTCAGGTCCGCCAGATTCTTCCGGCGTAGGCCAGTGACTAACGCCAGGACGATTGCTGGGAAAATTCTTTCGTCTCTGCTATTCAGCGCCGCGTCGAGGAGAGCAGTCAGCTCATGCTCTTGAAGCCGCCTTTCCCGATCGTTCTTAGCAGAGGGGTACTTGATGGACTTGCACGGGTTGTCCAGTGTTACCAGGCCCCATTCGCGTCGTGCGACGTCGAAGAGACTACTTAATAGACACAGCTCCTTGTGGGCCGTCGTATCGCTCACAACCTTGGTCCGGGCATCTCGGTAAGCTGCCAAGTCTGCCGATTGAATGAGGCCTACGGGTTTCTCGGCCAGGGGTGTCTTGGATAGGCGGTTAATCAGCCGACGTTCCTGGGCCGCACCCCGTTTCTTGGGAGTTTCAGTCTCCTGATACTTCAGCAGCGCATCACGCAGCGTCAGATTCTCGGCTTCCAGACGTTTGGGGTACATGCCAGACCGGATTTCATCCTCGGTCTGGCGGGCCCATTCTTCGGCCTCTGCACGGGTACTAAAGGTTCTTGAGCGGGATTGAGCCTGTCCCGCGATGCGGATGACGGCTTGATAAGAGTATTTACCGCGTTTGTTCAAAGTAGCCATTTGTGTCTCCAGGGTGGAAACACGGTCTAGCTAGCTGTTTTAGATTTTTCGCAGAGCTGTAGCGAAAACTACAGCATTAATTGCGAGAAAACTTGGGATGCTGCGCCAAGTCTTTGAATTGATGGTGGCCAGTCTCGGAATCGAACCAAGGACACGCGGATTTTCAATCCGCTGCTCTACCAACTGAGCTAACTGGCCAAAAGAGGGCGCAATTTAACCGGTTTGCGCAGATCAAGTCAAGAAAAACGCGCTCAGCAGGCCAGTCCATGCAAGCCGCACAGATGGCGTTTGGCGAACGCCAGGACGATCCATAACCAGAACAGCAGGAAGAAGGTGAGCACGGGGATGTGAGCGTCGAGGATGAAGCGCGGCGTGATGAAACGCACGGCGCGCACCACCGGGCCGGTGACGGTACGCAGCACGCGGTAGAAGAGATTCTGTTCGCGGTATTTGCCGGCCAGCACGGCCAGTGCGCCTTGTCCGAGCAGGGCGAAGCCGGCGACTTCGACGAGGGTGCGCAGAATGGAAACGAGCAGGATGTCGAGCGGCATGGCGCGGTGTCAGGTAAGGAAGCAAACGATTCTAACGCAGCTTGTCAGGCTGTCGCTTGCCCGTGACAATGCGCACTGACATCATTTCGTTTTGATCCCATGATGAACTATGACCATGTACGGCATGGCCTGCGGGGCATGTTCTTCAACATGCTGGGCCAGACCGAACGCGCACGTGCTGCATACCTTGACAGCCATCGGGCCGATCCGACCCATGCCGCCACCTTGCGCACGCTGGGCTGGCTGGAGGCGCGGCTGGAGCACTGGCCAGCGGCGGAAGCCTGGTTTGCGCGTGCCGTCGATCTCGAGCCGAACGACGCACACGCCTGGTTCAACCTCGGCTATGTGCGCGACAAGGGCGGCATGGACGAGACGGCGGTGGCCGCCCTGAAGCGGGCGACCGAACTCGATCCGAACAATGATCGCGCCTGGTATGGGCTGGGGATGCTGCATGCGCGGCATGGGCGCCACGCGGAGGCTGCTGCGGCACTGGCCGAGGCGGGTAGGCTGCAGCCGATGAACGGCTTGGCCTGGTATGCGTTGGGGATGGCGTGGCATCACTGCAACGAGCCGGACAAGGTGGCTGAGGTGATCGAACATACCCTGTCGCACGACCCGCAGACCGCGCAGCGGCTGATCCGCGACACGGAACGCAGCGACTACGCCCATCGATTGGGCTGAGTGTCGAGGACGTAAAAAAGCCAGCCCCGCGGGGCTGGCTTTTTTATTGCGCGCCCGAAGGCGCGCAGTTCATGCAGCGATCAGGCTGCGCGGGTGTCGATGTCCCCCGCGAGGTTCGGATAGCGCACGTGGTCGACCAGTTCCTGAATATCCTTGGCTGGTGCCTTGGAGACCAGCGAACCGATGATGACGCCGAGGAAGCCGACCGGCATGCCGAACACGCCGGCGGCGATCGGGGCGATCTCGAACCACTGGTTTTCCGGAACGCCACCGAAGAACGGGTAGGTGATGTACATGTAGTACATGCACACGCCCAGACCGGCGAGCATGCCGACGACCGCGCCGAGGTAGTTGGCGCGCTTCCAGAACACGCCGAGCACCAGTGCCGGGAAGAACGCCGAGGCTGCCAGCGAGAATGCCGCGCCGACCAGGAACAGGATGTCGCCCGGCTTCAGCGAAGCGGTGTACGCGGCGAACAGCGCCACCAGCAGCAGAAGGCCCTTGGAGATGGCCAGACGGCGCACCGTGGAGGCCTTCGGGTCGATCATCTTGTAGTAGACATCGTGCGACAGCGCGTTGGCGATGGTCAGCAGCAGGCCGTCGGCCGTCGACAGCGCGGCCGCCAGACCGCCCGCCGCCACCAAGCCCGAGATCACGTAGGGCAGGCCGGCGATTTCCGGGGTTGCCAGCACGACGAGGTCGCCGCCGATGGTGATTTCGGCGAGCTGCACGATGCCGTCCAGGTTGATGTCGACGATCTTCATCAGGGTTGCGTCTACTGCCGACCAGTTGGCCACCCACGCTGGCAGCGCGGCGAACGACGAGCCGACCAGGTCGCTGTAGACCGTGTATTTGACCAGCACAGCGAGTGCAGGCGCGGTGAAGTACAGCAGGAAGATGAAGAACAGCGACCAGAACACCGACTTGCGCGCATCACGCACCGACGGCGTGGTGTAGTAACGCATCAGGATGTGCGGCAGCGAGGCGGTGCCGACCATCAGGCACAACACCAGCGCGATGAAGTTGCGGCGCTTGACGTTGGAAGCGTGCTCGTCTTCGGCCTTGGCAGCGGCAATTTCCTCAGCCGTGGCGTCCGGGTTGTCCTTCAGCAGTTTCTTCTCGGAGCCTTTGCCGGCGAACGCGGTGGCGTGGGCGGAGACCGGACCGGTCTTGCCCTTGGCGCCATCGGCCGATTTTTTCCACGACGCCTTGAGGTCGTCGGTGGTGGCAGGGAAGTCGGCAGGGCTGCCGGCTTCCGCGCGCTGGGCTTCGAGGAAGGTCGCGCCCGTGCCTGCAGCCACGGCTGCGTCCAGCGCCGCGATCTTGGCTTCGAACGAATCCTGCTGCGCCTTGAACGCGGCGCGAGCAGAAGCTTCGGCTGCGCCTTTGGCGGTATCGGGATTGTTGAACTCGTTTTCCAGCTGCGTCACCTGCTGCAGCACCTGGCCGTAGGCGATCTGCGGCACCGGGTTGCCGGTGTGAGCCACCGACAGCCACACCACCGGGATCATGTAGGCGATGATCAGGATGATGTACTGGGCGACCTGGGTCCAGGTCACCGCGCGCATGCCGCCGAGGAAGGAACACACCAGGATGCCGGCCAGCCCGAGGAACACCCCGTACTGGAACTCGATGCCGGTGAGACGTGCGGTGATGATGCCGACGCCGTAGATCTGCGCCACCACGTAGGTGAAGGAGCAGATGATGGCGGCGATGACGCCGATGGTGCGCGGCAGGTTGCCGTTGTAGCGCGAGCCGAGGAAGTCGGGGATGGTGAACTGGCCGAACTTGCGCAGGTAGGGCGCGAGGAACAGCGCCACCAGCACATAACCGCCGGTCCAGCCCAACACGAAGGCGAGGCCGTCATAGCCGGCGAGGTACAAGGTACCCGCCATACCGATGAAGGACGCGGCCGACATCCAGTCGGCACCGGTTGCCATGCCGTTGAAGATGGCAGGGACGCGGCGGCCGGCGACGTAGTATTCCGAGACGTCGGCGGTTTTCGACATGATGCCGATGCCGGCATACAAGGCGATGGTGGCGGCAAGGAAGATGTAGCCGATCCACTTGGGGGGAAGGCCCATCTGCTCCAGGATCGCCAGAACGATGACGAAGGCGATGAAGCCGCCCGTGTAGAAGGTGTAGTACTTCTTGAGTTGCTGGAAGAACTGGCTTTGGGTTTGGGTGCTCATTCTTCTTCTCCCTCTTGTACGCCGTATTCATTGTCCAGCTGGTTCATGCGCCGGGCGTAGAACCAGATGATCAGGACATAGATGATCAGGGAGCCCTGTGCGCCCATATAGAAGGCGAACGGGAAACCCATGATGACGATATCGTTGAGCTGGGGGGCAAAATAGATGACGACGAACGTCACCACGAACCAGATGGCGAGCAAGACTGCGGTGAGCCGCAGATTCTTGCGCCAGTACTCTTGATGTCTCTCCGACAACTGCATGGCAATTCCTCCGTGAACGTAAGTGGGGAACGCGCTTTATTGATTGAATTCGCGCGTGCGCGGAGTTTAAGGATTTGTGGCGCAGCTCACAAACAAATTAGGAGGCGCTAATTTGCTGATAGCCAGCGCCGGGCGCGCAGCAGGCCGCGCAGTTGCTGCGCGGTGGTGAGATTTTCACGTTGCGCGGCCTGCAGCAGCACCAGCCACAGTTCGGCGGTGGCATAGGCATCGGCCAGTGCGCCGTGGCGTGCATAAACGGCGATGCCGAAATGCGCCAGCCAGTCGTCGAGATGACGGCAGTGCGGCGCGGCATCGGGAAACAGCAATGGCGCGACGACAGCCGCGTCGAACCAGGGCGCGTCGATGGACAGGCCCAGTTGCTCGCGCTCAGCGCGCTGTAACACTGTCTGGTCGAATGCGGCATGAAAGGCCACCCGTGGCGTGCCCTGGGCAAACTCCAGCCAGGTGAGCAGCGCCTCGGGCGGCGGTTGGCCGACGCGTTGTTCGCTGCCGCTGATGCCGTGGATCAGGATGTTGGCGGCAGCGGTCGACTGCGCCTGGGTCAGTCCGACTTCCAGGCTGGCATCGAGTGCGATGCGTCCCTGTTCGATGGCCACCGCGCCGATCGACAGCAGCGGATCGCGCTGCGCGTCGAGCCCGCCGGTTTCCACATCGACCACACACCAGCGCAGGCTGGCAAGCGGCTGCTTGAGATCGGCCTTCCGGGGGGACAATCCTGCGCGTCGCGCGTCGCTGGCTGCATCCAGCGGCGGCAGGGGTCTGGCAAAGGGCCAGATCACAGTTTGTAATCCATCGCGAGCCGTGCCTGCACCTTGCGCGCCTGGCGCAATGCTTCTTTCAGGATGCGGCGGTCGAGCGGGTTCAGCGTGTCGGGGTTGAGATGGTTGTCGGGCGGAATGCCGGCGCGCTGCTGCCCATGCTGGTGACGCAGCCGCAGCAACTGCAGAAAGTGGAAGGCGCGGTTCCAGTCGGCCAGTTCGGCGTCGGGGATGTGCAGCGCGTGCGCGGCCTCGCGCAGTCGTTTGGCGGTATTGGTCTGCTGGCTGCCGGCAGCCAGTGCAAAAATGCGTGCCGCATCGACAAAGGGCGTGGCGCCATTGAGCTTGAGGTCGATCGTGTGCGGGTGGGCGTTGTCGTCCGACAGCACGAAGTCGCGCACCACCCCCAGCGGCGGACGGTTACGCAGCGCGTTGCCCGCCATCTGATGCAGGAAGCGCGGGTTTTTTTGCGCAGCACGGTTGAGCCAGGCACGCAGATCGAGCGCCAGCGCGGCATCGCCCGTCAGCGCGCGAAAGTCGAAAAAGATGCTGGCGTGCAGCAGCGCTTCGGGACTGCCATGATCGATCCATTGGGTGAACTGCTGCTGCCAGTCAGCCTGCGGCAGGCACCACTTGGGATTGCTGGCCATGATGTCGCCCTTGCACAGCGGAAACCCGCAGGCGTCGAGCCGGTGGTTCACCCGCCGCGCAAAGGCGAGCAGTGCATCGCGCTGGGTATCGTCCGCTGCGGCAAAAATAAGCGCGTTGTCCTGGTCGGTGGCGAGCGTCTGTTCCATGCGGCCTTCCGACCCCAGCGCCAGCCAGCACCAGCGCAGCCCGACGAGCGCGGCATCGGCCTCGCTTTCCAGGGTGATGATGCGCTCGGTGAGGCGGTCGTTGAGGCTGGAAATGATCGCGGTGAGATTTTCCGCATCCATTCCCTGTGCCAGCAGGCTGTGGGCCAGGTCGCCGATGTCGTGTGCTCGTGCGGGCAGGTTGGCAGCGTCCTCGCTGCGTGCGATCGCGGCAGTGATGCCTTCCACCGACAGGCGGCGCAGTGCGAACACGTCCTTCTCCGACACCACCCCGACCAGCCGGCCTTCGCGGACCAGGGGGATGTGATGGATGCCCTGGCGCGCCATCAGCACCAGGGCATCGGCCACCGGTGCATCGGCCGAGAGGGTTGCCGGCTGCGGCGTCATCACGTCGGCAATCGGCGTGGCGAGCGGCACACCGGCCAGGGTCACGCGCGCCAACACATCCTTCAGGGTGAGAATGCCGATCGGCTGCATGGTTTCGTCGACGACCACCACCGATCCCACCCGTGCGGCATCCATGGCTGCCAGGGCGTTGGCCAGCGGGGTGTCGGCCGGGGTTGAAAGCGGGGCATGTTGCACCAGGCTTGCCAAGGGGCGCGCAAAGCGGCTGTCGTCATCCAACGCCAGCGCGTATTCGGCCTGCACCGCGCGCTGCGAGTCCTCCAGCAGGCTGGCAATGCGGCGCGTGCAGAAATCATTGAACGCCGTGCTCCTGGCCAGCAGCGTGTGGAAATCGGCGGCAGCCAGCAGGTAGCAGAAAGTGTCCGTCGCTGCGACATAGCGGTTGGCTGCGCCCCGGCCCGCCAGCAAGGCTCCCAGCGGAAACATTTCGCCTGTCGCCAGTTGCAGGATCGTCTGGCCCTCGGCGGTGTCGCCGCTGACCGTGCCCTGCTTGATGATGAACAGCGTCTCGGGCGGCGCGTCGGCCGGCTCCAGCAGCGCGGTGTCCTGCGCAAAATAGGCCACCGACAGACGCTGCACCAGCCACAGCACCTCGTCTTCCGGCATCGCCGAAAAGGGCGCCTGCCGCCGCAGCGCATCGAGGGTGGCGCGGTGCAGGCTGTTGGCGAGCGGGATGGTATCGGTCATGGGCACGTATCTGGGTAGCACCGGGAGGGCTACAATTTACAGTGCATCCGCAATGGCATGCAAAAATTGCCCGCCTCCGGCTTCGTTGCAATCAGACATGAGAAGCAGGGGAGCCTCCTCGCCTGAAACCAAACCGATCAATGCAGGGTCAATCACTGAGAATCGCAAACCGCCTCCAACCTATGCCCAAATCGCAAAAGCCCAATCCCCTGATCGAACTCCTGATCAACATCGTCATTCCTTCTGTCATCCTGATGAAACTCAGCGGCGAGCAGGAGCTCGGTGCAGCAGGCGGACTCCTGCTGGCGCTGGCGTTTCCGCTCGGCTGGGGGGCGTTCGACCTGATCGGGCGGCGCAAGATCAATTTCATTTCCGTGCTGGGCCTGGTCAGCATCCTGCTCACCGGCGGCATCGGTCTGCTGCAGCTCGACACGCAGTGGCTGGCGGTGAAGGAAGCCGCGATCCCCGGCCTGATCGGGCTGGCTGTACTGGTTTCCACCCGTACCCGCTATCCGCTGGTGAAAACCCTGCTCTACAGCCCGGCGCTGATCGACGTGAGACGGGTGCAGCAACATCTGGACGTGCGGGGAACCGCGCGGGATTTCGAGGTGCGCCTGCAAAATGCGACCTACCTGCTCGGCGGCACCTTCTTCTTCTCCGCGGCGATGAACTATTTCCTCGCCACCTGGATCGTCACCAGCCCGGCGGGCAGCGAGGCATTCAACGCGGAACTCGGGCGCCTGACCCTGCTGAGCTATCCGATGATCGCCCTGCCGTCGATGCTGATGATGATGGCGGTGCTCTACTACCTGGCCCGCGCGATGCGCGAACTGGCCGGCCTGAAGCTGACCGAGGCCCTGAATCAGGGCGGCGGCCGCCAGTAGTTCCGGCCTGCAATTCGGCATGCCTTGTCGCGGTGCAGGTTTTAGGGCAATAAAAAAGCCCCGCCGAAGCGGGGCTTTGGAACGACTTGAGCAGTTGGGACTGATTACATCATGCCCATTCCGCCCATGCCGCCCATGTCACCGCCGCCCATCGGGGCAGACGACTTGTCTTCCGGCAGGTCGGCGACCATGCAGTCGGTGGTCAGCATCAGGCTGGCGATCGACGCGGCGTTCTGCAGTGCGGTGCGGGTGACTTTCGTCGGATCCAGCACGCCCATCGCCACCATGTCGCCGTATTCGCCGGTCTGCGCGTTGTAGCCGAAGTTGCCCTTGCCTTCGAGCACCTTGTTGACCACGACCGAGGGCTCTTCGCCGCAGTTCTTGACGATCTGGCGCAGCGGCTCCTCAATGGCGCGCAGCACGATCTTCACGCCGGCGTCCTGGTCGTGGTTGTCGCCCTTGATCGCAGCGGCCACGGCCTTGGCGCGCAGCAATGCAACGCCGCCGCCGGGAACGATGCCTTCTTCAACGGCGGCACGGGTGGCGTGCAGCGCGTCTTCGACACGGGCCTTCTTCTCTTTCATTTCGACTTCGGTGGCCGCGCCGACCTTGATCACTGCCACGCCGCCGGCCAGCTTGGCCTTGCGCTCCTGCAGCTTTTCCTTGTCGTAATCGCTGGTCACTTCATCGATCTGCTTGTTGATCTGGCTGATCCGGCCCTTGATCGCGTCGGCAACGCCCGCGCCATCGATGATGGTGGTGTTTTCCTTGCCGATCTCGATGCGCTTGGCGCGGCCCAGATCCTGCAGGGTGGCTTTTTCCAGGGACAGACCGACTTCTTCGGCGATCACGGTGCCGCCGGTGAGGATGGCCATGTCTTCCAGCATCGCCTTGCGACGGTCGCCGAAGCCCGGGGCCTTGACGGCACAGGTCTTGAGGATGCCGCGGATGTTGTTCAC
>JAIBFA010000049.1 GCA_019459325.1 Thiobacillus sp. | reverse complement strand
TCTCGGTGTTCTGCGCAATCGACGCGCTCATCTGCTCAATGCTGGCAGACGTCTCTTCCACCGACGCCGCCTGCTCGCTCGCACCCTGCGACAAGGACTGCGCCGTCGAGGACACCTGCTCGGACGCAGACGAAAGATTGTCGGAAGCGGAACGCACTTCGGAGATGATCTGCGACAGCTTGCCCACCATGGTCTTCATGGCCTCCAGCAACTGGCCCGTCTCGTCACGACCCTTGACCTCGATGCGTACATTGAGGTCGCCCTCAGCCAGCTTGTTGGCGACACCCAGCGCCTCGTTCACCGGACGGGTAATGCTGCGAGTCACCCAGAACCCGATCAGCGCCGCCATGACCAGCGCCGCAGCAGCGATGGTGAAAATCAGCGTACGGGCGGCTTGGTACAGTTCGGCCGATTCCTTGCCGGCCTGCTCCATCAGCTCGCTCTGATACTTGATCAGGCTGCCCACGGCCTCGATGTAGGCACCCTGCAACGCACGCACATCGCTCACCAGATAGGTCCTGGCTTCAGCCTGCTTGCCGGCCTCGACCAGCTTGAGAAAATGGTCCTGGGCAGCCACGTATTTGACCCGTGCCTCTTTCACGCTGGCCAGCTGTTTCTTGCCGTCCTCGCTGTGGACGGTTTCATCCAGCGTGGCCAGACGGTCCTTGATGATCTTGCGGGCATCCTCGATGCGGCCCAACTCCTTCTGAATTGCGGCGCTATCATTCAGGATCAGGGTGTTGCGCATGGCGCGGGCAATGACGTTGATGCTGTCGACCACATCATTGGCAAGGACGGTTTTCGGGTAACGGTCGTTCACCATCTTGTCGATGCCCTCGTTGAGGCTCGCCATGCGGGTAATCCCCAGGAAGGCGATCATCGCCATGAGGGCGACCACCAGGCCGAAGCCGAGGGCCAGTCGCATACCAATTTTCATATTGCTGAACATGTTTTCTCCTATTGCCGAATTAACTACGAGATCAAACCATCACGCCGGATGAGCCGGCGCGTGCCGCCTCATCCTGCAAAGCGGGGACATCCAGTACCAGTGCCACTTCGCCCGAGCCCAGAATGGTGGAACCGGAGATGCCCCGGATCCGCTCGAACAAGGTGCCCAAGGGCTTGATGACCGCCTGGAATTCGCCTTTCAGCTCGTCCACCACCAGGCCGGCCTTGCGCCCGGCAGCCGTCACCACCACCACGTTCTCGCGGCGGCTGGAACGGCCTTTCAGGTTGAAGTGTTCTTTCACGCGCAGCAGCGGTAGGACCTCGCCGCGCAGGTTGAGATAGTCGCAGCCCTCATTGCGGCTGGCGCTGGCACTCAGTTCCACGCACTCCAGCACCATATCGAGGGGCACCACGTAGTGGCTCTCGGCCACCCCCATGAGAAAGCCGTCAATGATGGCGAGGGTGAGGGGCAGGCGGATACGGAAGGTGGAGCCCACGCCCTCGCGGCTTCCGATCTCCACCGTGCCGCGCAGCGCCTCGATGTTGCGCCGCACCACGTCCATGCCGACGCCGCGGCCGGACAGGTTGCTCACCTGCTCGGCGGTGGAAAAGCCGGGTTCGAAGATCAGGTTCCACACATCGCGGTCGGCCAGGTTGTCGCCCGCCTGAATCAGACCCTTGTCCCGCGCCTTGGCCAGGATGCGCTCGCGATTGAGGCCGCCGCCGTCATCCACCACCTCGATGACGATGCCGCCGGACTCGTGGTAGGCATTGAGCTGCAGCGTGCCTTTTGCCGGCTTGCCGCGGGCCAGCCGCACGTCGGCGGATTCGATGCCGTGATCCATGGCGTTGCGCACCAGATGGGTGAGCGGGTCACCGATTTTTTCCACCACGGTCTTGTCCAGTTCGGTTTCCGCGCCGCCGATCACCAGCTCGATGTCCTTGCCGATTTCCTTAGAGACGTCGCGCACCACGCGACGGAAGCGGTTGAAGGTTTCGCCGATTTCCACCATGCGCAAACGCATGGCGCCATCGCGGATATCCTCCACCAGACGGGCCATGCCCGACACCGACTCCATCATCGCGCCATCCTTGTTGCGCGCAGCCATCAGGCCGACGCCGGCGCCGGCGATGACCAGCTCGCCCACCAGGTTGATGAGGCTGTCCAGCTTGTCGGCGTGGACACGGACGAACCTGGCCTCCTGAGCCTGACGGTGGCGCGCTTCCTTCTGCTTGGTGAGCGCGGCGTCCACCAGTTCCGGCTGGACGATCTGGCGTTTCACCAGGATTTCGCCCAGGGGCTGCGGGCTTTCCTGACGTGCGCTTTCGCATGCCTGGAGCGCGAGGGATTCGTCCAGCTCGCGCTGGGTCATCGCACCGCACGCCACCAGGATTTCGCCTAGGCGGATGTTGTTCTCCGGCAGCGCCTCGATCAGGTCGATGTAATCCGCCACCCGGCTGCCGGGCGGCAGGATGTGGAGCTGGCAGTCGTCGCGCACGAATTCGAACACGCCTTCGATGCGGGCCTTGTCAGCCTCGGTCGAGAGCCGGATCTCAAAGCCCAGGTAGCAGCATTCCGGATCCATTTCTCTGGCGCCGGGCAAAGCGTCGTCCAGGGTGGTGAGGTGGACAATCTCGCCCAGGGTACCGAGGTAGCGGAGGAAGGACAGCGGGTCCATGCCATTCTTCAGCACGTCCTGGCCGAAACGCAGGGAGATATGCCAGGTGTCGTCTGCCACCCGGCCGCCGCCCACGCTTTGCACCGGCTCATTCGTCTCGGCAGGCAGCGTGGGGGCCGGTTGCCCCATGTACTGGCCCAGTTGGGAAGCCAGCGCCTCGCCCTGCTGTCGGGTAGCCGCATCCATTTCCACGCCGTCGGCGGTGATGTCCAGCAGACGTTCGATATGATCGCGGCAGCCGAGGAACAGGCCAACCAGATCCTCGGTCAGGGCCAGTTCGTTGTTGCGCACCCGGTCCAGCACGTTCTCTGCCTTGTGGGTGAAGGCGACGATGTCGTCCAGGCCGAACAGGCCGGAGGAGCCCTTGATGGTGTGGGCGGCGCGGAACACGGCGTTGACCGCTTCCGCATCGTCGGGGGCGGTTTCCAGACGCAACAGGCCTTCCTCCATTTCCTGGAGCAGGCTGCGGCTTTCCGCGAAAAAGGTTTGCAGGGCGTCGCCCAGATCCAGGCTCATGCTGCCGCCCTCCCCGTTGCATCCGCCGGCAGCAGCTGCGGGTCGCCGAACCAGCTGCCCAGGCCGAGGAGTTCGAATACTTCCAGCACGGCCTGGCTGTGCCTGGAGAGCGTCAGGGCCTTGCCCGCTACTGCTGCCTCACGCTTCATGAGAATGAGCAATTGCACGCCGCTGGTGTCCAGTTCGCTGACACCCGAGAGGTCGATCTCGATTTCGTCGCTCCGGCCAAGCACCTCCAGCAGTGCGGGTTTGAGTTCGGCGGCGCTGTAGATGGTCATCTCGCCGACGGCCTGCAGGCACAGGCGGTTTTCGCGGCGTTCTTGGCTGAGTTCCATGGGAGTCTCCAATGCTTACGGCAGGATCAGCTTCGACACCGCGTCCAGCATCTGGGCGGGCTGAAACGGTTTGACCACCCAGGCTTTGGCGCCGGCCATCTGGCCGTCGCGTTTCTTGGCCTCGCTGCCTTCGGTGGTGAGCATGATGACGGGAGTGAATTTGTAGGCGGGCTTTGCCTTCATTTCCTTGACGAAGGAAATGCCGTCCATGTTTGGCATGTTGACGTCGCTGATGACGAGATGCAGCTTGCGCCCATCCAGCTTGGTCAGCGCATCCTTGCCGTCCACCGCATCGACGACGTCGTAGCCGGCCCCCTTCAGGGTCAGCCCCACGACCTGGCGAACGGATGCCGAGTCGTCAACGATCAGAATGGTCTTGGCCATGTTTTCTCCTAAAAGAACGTAATTTCGTTTGCATTGCCAGGCGCATTGCTTTGCGTGCCCTGGTGGTTGTCCAGCTGCTCAAGCGTCGTGTAGGTGCGGGAGAACTCATCGAGCCAGGCCGCCACGTCGATCGGCGGGATGGGTTCCCCGCGCTCGCTTCGCTCCCGGTTCTCGTTCAGGACGCTTTCCAGACGCGCCATGTCATCCATGGTCTGGCGCAGGATCTGGCTGACCCGGTCCTGGAACTGGAGCGAGACGATGACGCCGGAGACCGTCTCCTGCACCGCCTGGCCTTCATGCTGGAATTGGGTTGCAGTCTGGGTCAGATGCCCCACTGCATCCCGGAACACATTGAGCACGCTCTCGATCATCTGCTCGGAATCCCGCATGGCGCGAGCATCCTGATCGGCGTAGCGTTCTGCAATCTGGACGGCGCTGTGAATCGCATGAGTCACGCTCTCCACGCGGGAGGAGATTTGCTTGCCGGTATCCCCCGACAGGGTGGAAAGCTTGCGCACCTCATCGGCAATCACAGCGAAGCCACGGCCTGCCTCGCCCGCCCAGGCGGCCTCGATGGCGGCATTGAGCGACACCAGCTTGGTCTGGTTGGCAATCGCCGAAACCGAACCCGCCATGGACTTGAGTTCATCCGAGAACGCCGCCACTTCGCGGATGCGCTCGAGCATCTCTTCCTTGGCCTGGAGGCCGGCACGCAGCGACGAGAGCATGGCCGACAGATCGCCCTGGCCCTTTTCCAGCATGGCCATGACATCCGCTTCGCCGCTGCCGCTGTTCTGGTACAGCCCCAGTGCCGCCCCCAGGCGCTGATGGATATCGCTGAAGCAGGTGGTCAGGTCGACCAGGGACGTCTCGGTCTGGCTGCGGGCGGTTTCAATCTGGCGGTTCCAGATCGGCAACACCTCGCCGCACAGGTCATCCAGCCCGCCTGCGCCCTGCGCTGGCAGCAGCCGGGTCAGACAGGCTTCCTCGGCCTCACGCCGGGCAGCGATCAGCGCCAGGCGAACCCGGTTGGCGAAAAAACCGCCAGCCAGCACACCGGCCATTCCCGCTCCGCCCATCCAGAGCATGTTGACCGTGGCACCGGGGAAAGCCGCCGCCGCTGCGCCCAGCAGGCCAAGCCCGGCGGAAAGCGCCCACACCGATCCGGCGATACGGAGATCATTCGACCGGGTCGTGTTCATTGCCCACCCTCCCGCCCGGAATGGACGTCCTTACCCAGCAGCCTCGCAACCAGCGCGGTGAATTCCATGGACTTGTCAAAAAAGCCATCGGCGCCAGCGCGCAGGGCTTTGTCCCGGAACTCGATCTGGTTGGTAAACATGTACACGCGGGTGTTCGGGGAATCCTTCTTGATCGTGGACAGGGCATCCAGACCGCAGCCGTCGGGCAGACGCACATCCAGCACGACGGCATCCGGGCACAACAGGCGGTTCTTTTCCACTGCCTCATGCAGGGAACGCGCAATGGAAAGCGCAGTAAGGTGCTCCACCCCGCCCAGCATTTCCAGCAGACGGCCGTATACGGCCGAAGAATCATCCACGATCAGCAATTTCACCGCAGCTACCCACGCACAGACATAGTGGAGGTAACGACACGCTGATCAGGTGTCCGTATCGGCGTAAGCCGTTTCCATGCTGTCAGGTGAATACGAATCGCGTGTAGGAATATTCCTACCCCGGAGTGGGGGATTCAGTGAAGCGCAGGCGTCCTGGCCAAGTCAGACCAGGTCGTGGTTGAGGGCGTAGCGCACCAGGTCGCTGAGGTTGTCCATGCCCAGTTTTTTCATCAGGCGGGCTTTGTGGGTACTGACGGTTTTGGCGGAAAGGTGGAGTTCTTCGCCGATCTCCATCACCCCCCGTCCCTGGACGAGCATCAGGAAGACTTGGTATTCGCGATCGGACAAGGTGGCATGCGGCTCGGCCGTGTCCTTTGGCGAGGGCTGAAACAACAGACGTTCGGCGACGGCCGGCTCGATGTAGTGTGCACCGCTGGCCACCTGGCGAATGGCGAAAATCAGGGTTTCCGGCTCGCTGTCCTTGGTGAGGTAGCCGCTCGCACCGGCCTTGATGGCGCGTCCCGCAATCTGGCTCTCGCCATGCATCGACAGCACCAGGATGGGCAGACGCGGCGCTTCCTCGCGCACCCGCTTGATCAGCTCGACCCCGTTGGGGCCGGGCATATTCATATCCAGCAGCAGCAGGTCGGGCGCACTGGTGCGGACTCGCTCGAGAACCTCCCATCCATTCCTCGCCTCGGCGACCAGTTCCAGCTCCGGCGCCAAGGCCAGCACCTGGCGCAGCCCTTGGCGGACGATGGCGTGATCATCGCCAATCAGGATACGGATCATCGAGTGTCTCCCTGGTGCATGGAATGCGTATGCGCACGGTGGTGCCGGCACCCGGCTCGGAATCGATCCTGGATTCGCCGCCGAACTGGAGCGCCCGCTCGCGCATCCCCATCAGGCCGAAGGTCTTGCGCTTTCGCACTTCCGCATTGTCGAAGCCGACACCATTGTCGCGGATATCCATTTCCAGGATGCCGTCGACCCATTCGATGCGGACGTCGACCTCCGTGGCCTGGGCATAGCGGGCAATGTTGGTGAGCGATTCCTGCAGGATGCGGAAGGCCGCGGTGGCTCGCTCTTCGTCGAGTTCCAACTGTTCCTGAGGCGCGTGGAGGCGGCAGCGGACCCGCGTGCGTTCCTCGAACCCGGAAAGCAGCCACTCCGCCGCCGAAACCAGGCCCATGTCCAGCGCCCCGGGGCGCAATGACGTCGCCAAGTTGCGGACCGCGCCTATGGTGGTATCGATGGTTCTTTTCATCCCTGCCACATGCTGCCCCAGCTCGGGATGGTCCGCGCCGAAGCGGATTTTCAGCATGGCCGCGTCCATTCGCAGGGCAGTGAGATACTGCCCGAGCTCATCGTGGATTTCACGGGCGATGCGGGTGCGTTCCTCCTCGCGGATTTTTTCATGGTGCGCGGCGAGCTCGCGCAGATTCTGCCGGGAACGCAGCAGGGCCTCCTCGTTCCGCTTGAGTTCGGTGATGTCCTGCGTGGTGCCGAGGCCGCGCAGCAGAGTGCCATCGGCTGCATATTCCAGCTCTGCGCGCTGACGCACCCATTTCACCTGGCCGGCAACGACGATGCGATGCACGATGTCGTAGGCTGCGCCCGCCACCGCTGCACGCCAGGCGCGGTCGACGAACTCGCGGTCCTCGGGATGGACACAATCCAGGAAGACCTGATAGTTGAGCAGGCTGCCCGGCGGCAGGGCGAAGATTCGGTAGTTCTCCGCCGACCATTCCAGCAGGTCGTTGGGGATATCCAGGCGCCAGCTTCCCAGCCTGCCCTGGGTCTGGGCCCGGGCGAGATGCGCTTCGCTTTCGCGCAGGACGTCTTCGGCCCGACGGCGCGCCGTGATGTCCTGCACGTTGACGACACGATAAAGGATCTGGCCCGTTTCATCTTTCACTGCCGTAGCGTCGATCTGCACCGGAAAGCGGCTGCCATCCTTGCGCAGGTGCCACGATTCCCAGACGTGATGGCCTTTCTCATGAATCAACACAATATTGTGTGCAAGGTCCGCCCGGCATTCTTCCGCGAAGAATTCGGCAACCGGCCAGCCGGCAAGCTCCTCCACGCTGTAGCCATGCATGCGGGCGAATGCCGGGTTCACGAGTTCGATTTGTTCGGCCGCCACATCGTAGACAATCACCCCCCATTCGGCGTGGTCGAATATATGCTGACACTTGGTGAGAATCGCCTCGTTCTGTTTGCGCGCCGTGTTGTCGCTGAAAACCACGACGGCACCGGTGATCTCTCCAGCCTCCCAAATGGGAGCCGTGATGCACTGCACGTCGAGGGGCTGTCCATCCTTGCGCCAGAAAATAGCGTCATCGCATTGATGGGGCACACCATCGGTGCACATTGCCAGGATCGAACATTCCTTGGCGGCGGACGGGCAGCCGTCGCATTTGCCGTGAGGGACGATGTGAGGGACGATGTTCTGGCCCAGATCGTCCCTGGTGTAGCCCAGCATCCGCTCGGCTGCTGCGTTGACGAACGTCAATCTGCCCTGGTTGTCCAGGCCATAGATTCCTTCGCCCGCGTGCTGCAGGATCAATTCGTTCTTGCGCAGGGCCTCGCTCAGAACGGTCTGGGATTCCCTGATTCTCTGAGTGAGCGGCCGGATGTAGCGATACAAGAGCAGCGCCCCCGCCATGGCCAGCAGCAGGTGCAGCGTGACGACCATCCACAGGCCGCCTTGCGTGACCATGGCGGGCTCATGCTTCATGGCCGTGACGCCGCTTCCGATCAGCCAGTCAATCATCAGCAACGCCAGCAGCACGAAGAACGCGACCACAAGGATTAGTCGATCCCGGTAACGGTCGGAATGGGGAAGGCTCACGGGTGATTAAAATTGTCTGTAGTTTATGCCCATAGTAACCAAAGGCGTCGGGGCCGGCCAGCCATCCCGGTGCCTCTACGCTACCCCCGCCCGGGTAGTCGCAATCCGGTTTAGGGTCTAGATTGAGTGGATGGCGCATCCGCTCCGATTCCTGTTACGCCTTATCGTGCTTGCCTGCATGGCCTTGCAGGCCGCGCCCACCAGCGCGGCGCTGGTACGGGTGCTGACAGTGCAGGGGCCGATCAGCCCGGCCAGCGCCGACTATCTGCTGCGCGGCATCAACAAGGCGATCGACGACAAGGCGCATCTGATCGTGATCGAGATGGACACGCCCGGCGGGCTGGACACCTCGATGCGCGACATCATCAAGGCCATCCTGGCCTCGCCGGTTCCGGTCGCCACCTATGTCTCGCCCCAGGGTGCCCGCGCCGCCAGTGCGGGCACCTACATCCTGTATGCCAGCCACATCGCGGCGATGGCGCCGGCGACCAATCTCGGCGCAGCGACGCCGGTCGAACTGGCCCCCACGGGCGGCGACAAGCCCGCCGCACCGGACAAGCCCAAGCAAGCCGACAAACCCGCAGCAGGCCAGCCTGAAGCGGCCACCCCATCGGGCGATCCGAAGATGCGCAAGGCGGTGCACGACGCCGCCGCCTACATCCGCGGGCTGGCCGAGCTGCGCGAGCGCAATGTCGAATGGGCCGAGCGGGCGGTGCGCGAGGCGGTCAGCCTGCCCGCCTCCGAGGCGCTGGAGTTGAAGGTGATCGATCTGGTAGCGACAGACCTCGACGATCTGCTGAAGCAGGTCAACGGCCGCGTCATCAAGATGAATGGCCAGACGGTCACCCTCGATACCGCCCAGGCCGTCATCGAAAAAATCCAGCCCGACTGGCGCAGCCGTCTGCTGGCGGTCATCGGCGACCCCAGCATCGCCTACATCCTGATGCTGCTCGGCATCTATGGGCTGATCTACGAATTCTCCAATCCCGGCATGCTGTTCCCCGGCGTCGTCGGCGGCATCTGCCTGCTGCTCGGCCTGTTTGCGCTGCAGGTCATGCCGATCAGCTATGCGGGGCTGGCGCTGATGATTCTCGGCATCGTGCTGATGATATCCGAGGCCTTCATCCCCAGCTTCGGTGCGCTGGGGCTGGGCGGCATCGTCGCCTTCGTCATCGGATCGGTGATGCTGATCGACACCGACGTCCCCGGCTACGGGATACCGTGGGCGCTGATCGTGCCGGTGGCGGTAGCGAGCGGACTGTTCAGCTTCTTCGTCGTCGGCATGGCGATCAAGGCCCGTGCGCGACCGGTGGTGACCGGCGCCGAGGAAATGATCGGCGCCCCCGGCGAGATCCTGGAGGACATGGAACACGAAGGCTGGGCGCACATACACAGCGAGCAGTGGCGGGTGCGCAGCAGCGTGCCGCTCAAGCGCGGCAGCCGGGTGCGGGTGCGCGCCCGGCATGATCTGATACTGGATGTAGAACCCTGGAATGGAGAATGATCATGTTTGAATTCGGCGGGTTGACCATCGTTTTGCTGATCGTCGCGCTGCTGGCCGCCAGCATCCGCATCCTGCGCGAATACGAGCGCGGCGTGGTGTTCATGCTCGGGCGCTTCTGGAAGGTGAAGGGGCCGGGGCTGGTGATCATCATTCCCGGCATCCAGCAGATGGTGCGGGTGGACCTGCGCACGGTTGTATTCGACGTGCCGAGCCAGGACGTGATCTCGCGCGACAACGTCTCGGTCAAGGTCAATGCCGTAGTGTATTTCCGCGTCATCGACCCGGCCAAGTCCATCCTGCAGGTGGAGGACTATCTCAACGCCACCAGCCAGCTGGCGCAGACCACGCTGCGCGCGGTGCTGGGCAAGCACGAGCTCGACGACATGCTGGCCGAGCGCGAACGGCTGAACCAGGACATCCAGCAATTGCTGGACACGCAGACCGACGCCTGGGGCATCAAGGTGTCCAACGTCGAGATCAAGCACGTCGACATCGACGAAACGATGGTACGCGCGATCGCCAAGCAGGCCGAGGCCGAACGCGAACGGCGCGCCAAGATCATCCATGCCGAAGGCGAACTGCAGGCCTCGGAGAAACTGCTGGCTGCGGCTGAAATCCTCGCAGTCAGGCCCCAAGCCATGCAGCTGCGCTATCTGCAGACGCTTTCCAATATCGCCGGCGACCGAACCAACACCATCGTCTTCCCGATGCCGGGCGAACTGTTGAACCTGATGATGCGCGACAAGAAACCGGGCGAATAAACGCTCGCCCTCCCAAAAACCCCATTTCCAGCAAGGTTGCGGGTGGCAAGTCGGCCCGCATCACGGTATCCTCACCCTCAATCCCGAACGCATCGGGAACCTGTGCCGCGCGAATCGACTCTGTACAGGCACACTGTTCTGCAATTCATAAAGAGGAGCTCAGATGAACCCGCAAGTGACTACCCTGGGCCGCAGCCAGTCTGCGGCACTGTCGACCAACAAGGTCGTCAAGAACACCTACATGCTGCTGTCGATGACGCTGGCGTTTTCCGCGCTCACCGCCGGTCTGTCAATGGCCATGAACCTGCCGCATCCCGGCCTCATCATCACCCTGGTCGGCTATTTCGGCCTCTTGTTCCTGACCACCAAGTTCCGCGACAGCGGCTTGGGCATCGCCTTCGTGTTCGCGCTGACCGGCTTCATGGGCTACACCTTGGGGCCGATTTTGAACGCTTATCTGTCGCTGCCCAACGGCCCGCAGGTGGTGATGATGGCGATGGGCGGCACCGCCGAGATCTTCCTCGGCCTGTCGGCCTTCGTGATGACGACGCGCAAGGACTTCAGCTTCATGGGCGGCTTCCTCATGGTCGGCATCCTGGTGGCTTTCCTCGCGGGCTTGGGCGCCATCTTCTTCGAGATGCCCGGCCTGTCGCTGGCGGTGTCTGCCATGTTCGTGCTGCTGATGTCCGGCCTCATCCTGTACGAGACCAGCAACATCATCCACGGCGGCGAGACCAACTACATCATGGCGACGGTCACGCTGTTCGTGTCGATCTTCAACCTGTTCACCAGCCTGCTGCATCTGCTGGGCTTTGCCAGCAACGACTGATATCGTGACTGGCATGACGAAAACGGCACCGAACGCGGTGCCGTTTTTCATTGACACCCACTGCCATCTCGACGCGGCGGAATTCGACGCCGACCGCGACGCCGAGTACGCGCGCGCCGTCGCCGCTGGCGTCGGTATCCAGGTCGTTCCCGCCGTCAGTCGCGACAATTTCGCTGCGGTGGCCGCCACCTGCGAACGCTATCCCGGTTGCCTGCCGGCGTGGGGGCTGCACCCGATGGTCATCGACGTGCATCGCCCCGAACACCTCGCCGACCTGCGCGCGCAGATCGAGGCGCAGCGTCCGGTGGCGGTGGGCGAGATCGGGCTCGATTTGTTCGTGCGCGATCTCGACTACGACACCCAGGAATTCTTCTACGTCGAGCAGTTGAAGATCGCGAATGAATACGACCTGCCGGTGTTGCTGCACTGCCGCAAAGCCAATGATCAACTGTTGAAACACCTGCGCAGGATCGGCGTGCGCGGCGGCATCGCCCACGCCTTCAACGGCAGCCCGCAGCAGGCGGACGAATTCATCAAGCTGGGATTCAAGCTGGGATTCGGCGGCGCCTTCACCTGGCCGCGCGCCAACAACCTGCGCCGACTGGCGGTCGACCTGCCGCTGGAAGCGATCGTGCTGGAAACCGACAGCCCCGACATTCCGCCGGTGTGGATCGGCCGTGGCCGCAATGCGCCGGGCGAATTGCCGCGCATCGCGCAGACCCTGGCCGAGCTGCGCGGTCTGGATATTGATACGGTTGCGCAGGCCACCACACGCAACGCGCGCGAACTACTGCGACTGGCTTAGCGAAGCCTCAGTCGGCGTAACCGAAATCGCCCACCCACTCGCCGCGACGGTAATCGATGGCCAGCCAGTTGGGTACATAGGGGCGCGGATTCTCGAGCGGGAAACTTTCGGACGGCGGCGAGGCGCCGCCTTCGGCCACGCTGCAGCGACGCGTCATGATGGGCTTGAAGCGCACCGCCAGGCGCTCGCTGACCGGCGTCGTTTGCTCCGTCGATTCGCCGAAATGCACCCGCTTGCGCAGCAGGCAGGAAAACAGCAACTCCATCTCGGCGACCAGCGGCGTATCGCGCAGGGCCAGGGCTTTTTGCGCGGCCTTGGTGAGCCTGATTTCCAGCGACTTGTCGTGCAGGGTAATGTTCATCGGCACCTCCAGCGAGTTGCATCATTACTGATCTTAACGGCCGGATGCGGCGGCAATGTAGGGTCCGGTCTCGATGCGCCGGGTCTCTCCCACCCGCAGCACAAAGAACTCGGCCTCATCCATACCGGCTTCACGACGTGACGCCGCCAGCGCCCGCGGCGCCTCGTCGAGTGCATCGTCGGCCATCTCGAAGACGCCCCAATGCACGCCGAGCGACTGGCGCGCCTGCAGATCCCGATGGATGCGCAAGGCCTCGGCCGGATCGACATGCTGCGCCCGCATGAACCAGCGCGGTTCATAGGCGCCGATGGGAAGCGCGGCGAAATCGAACGGCCCGAGACGGCGCCCGATTTCCCGGAAGTCGGACGAATAGCCGGTATCGCCGGCAAAGAAAAAATTGAGATCGGGCGCCTCGATCGCCCAACCGCCCCACAGGGTGCGGTTGCGGTCGAACAGGCTGCGGGCGCTCCAGTGCTGGACCGGGGTCAGGGTGAAGCGCACGCCCCTGATCTCGGCCTGCTCCCACCAGTCGAGTTCGGTGACGGTGTCGATACCGAGATCGGCGAACCAGGATTTCAGCCCGAGTGGCACAAAGAAACGCAGCGTGCCGCCGCTACGCTGGTGCAGCTGCCGCACGCTGTCGACGTCGAGATGATCGTAATGGCTGTGCGAAATGACCACGGCGTGGATGTCCGGCAGATCCGCCAGCGCCACCCCCGGCGGCTGATAGCGCTTCGGCCCGGCAAAACCGACCGGCGAGGCGCGCTCGGAAAAATGCGGGTCGGTCAGCACATTGATCCCGCCCAGTCGCAGCAGCACGGTGGCATGTCCGATCCAGGTGACGCTGGGATTGCCCGCCGGTGCATGCAGCAGCGCCAGATCGGGCGGCACGCGCCAGTCGCGGTGTGCCGGAGCCGGCGGCTTCGGCAGCCGGCTCAGCCAGCGCTCCCACTGCCAGCGGACATACCCTGGACCGATGCGCGTGCCGGTATCGAGGTTGCGAAAACCGCTGGGTGTGTGGTGCGGCTTCGCAGGATCGTAATAAGGGTTCTGATACACGCCCGTGCACCCCGTCAGCAGGAGCATGCACGCCACGCCAGCCCTCCTGGCGATTCGCTGCAGTGTGAAGCCGCAAGCCAGGCTCATAGCCAGCGCCGCACCCTGGCTCGATACGTCCGGTAGTCATCGCCGAACTTGGCCTCCAGATGCGCCTCTTCGTGGCGGATCACGCCGTAGCGCAGCATGGCCCAGATCAGTGGCGCAAACAGCAACGGCCATCCGGTTGCCAGCAGCATCGACACGCCGGCCAGGATGAACCAGTCGCCGACATAGATCGGATTCCGGCTGAAGCGGAACGGCCCGCCGGTGCACAGACTGGACGCTGCCTTGTAGGGATTGACCGTAGTGCGGTGGCGCCAGAACGTCATCAGGGTCCACACAAACAGTGCCAGCCCGATGCCGACCAGCAACCCGCCCAGCGTCTGCGTCGCTGCGCCCCAGTCGAGCGGAATCGCGTGGACGTTGCGGTCCAGCCACCAGCCGCCGAAGAGGGCAGCCGCGTAGGGTGCGGGCGGCAGGATCAGGGTGCGCGGACGCAGGGCATGCTCTGTCATCGAAATCGGGCGGGGGAACGTTGACCCATGATACGTCGCAAGCTGGCCGCCTGCTCAGCAGGGCGACGCATCCAGTTTCTGGCACTCGCCGATTGCGCCCTCGCCTTGCGTCAGGGGATCGAGCACGCGCGTCAGTGCAGTCGGCGTGGTCCAGCCCACCCGTTTGATCGTGTCGAAGGGTTCGAGACTCGCCAGCAGGTTCTGCACCGCCGACGCACAGAACAGCGGCGGCGTGGAGCCGGCTTCGCGGATGCGCTGCACGATGGCGGCAAACGCGTGCGGTTTGAGCCGGAAGCGGTAGAAGCGGATTTTCAGGCCATCGATGGTCTGGTAGCGAGCATAATCCTTCAGGGTCGGGCCCTTCCAACGCTTGTCCTGACCGCGCACACCCAGGTAGCTGCCGGCCGGGTCGATGAGCACATTGCCCGCGAACAGCCCCGCATGGTTGCCGCCGATCGCGTTGACGTTGAGCACGATGACCACCTCATCCGGCGCCGGCTCGACCAATCGTATGTCCGCCTCGGGCGGCGGCTCTCTATTCCAGTTAGGCGCCTCCTGGGCATGCAACGGCCCCATCCCCAGAAGGAAAAACAGAATAAGCCCGGATTTCATGCGGAGAATGTGGCGCTGTCGCTGATCATCCGCATGACCGCTTTCAACGCAAATCAGATTGCGCCACCGCACGCAGAAACTCATTGCGTTGCTGATCGCTGGTCCTGAAGCAGCCCGTGAACGCCTGCGTGACGACGCGCTCGTCGCCGCGCCGGTCTTCGCCCAGCAGCAGGCACAACTGCTCGGCCTCGATGATGCAGGCCGCGCCCTTCGCCATCCCGTGCGTCACCAGCGCTTCAGCGATATCGCGCGTCATCCATTCCTGGTAGGTGAAGCGATGGCCGATGGCGTCGACCATGCGCGCGATGCGGCCGAAACCGTGCAGCCGCCCGCCGGGAATGTAGGCGACGTGCGCCACGCCGCGAAACGGCACCAGATGATGCGGACACACGCCGTGCACCGCGATGCCGCGCACCACCACCATGTCGTCGCGGTCGTCGGCAAAGCCCTCGCCCAGCGCCGCGGCGGGTTCGATCGCATAGCCGCCGAGCAGGCGTTTCTGCCACAACTCGCGCACCCGCTCGGCGGTGCGCCCGGTGTGCACCGAATCCGGTGCCACGCCGCAGGCAGCGAGCATGGCGTTGACCGCGTGCTCGAACGCCACCGAATCGAACGGCCCGATTTGCGGGATGCCGAGGCTGCCGCTGCCGTGCGGCGCGTGGCAGTCGTCGTGGTCGCAGGCCTCGGACATTATTTCAGCGTCGCCTTGAGGAACTCCAGCGTGCGCGTCCACGAATCGTTGTCGGCCGCGTTGTCGTACTTGAGCGGCAGGTTGAACTGCGCGGCGTAGCTGTCGGCCTCGCGGTTGGTGAAGGTGTGCTTCACCCCGGGGTAGCTCACGAACATGTAGTCGGCCTTGGCATTGTTCATTTCGGTCTTGAACGCCTCGACCTGCTCGGGCGGCACCAAGGCGTCGGCCTCGCCGTGGAAGATGCGCAGCTTGGTCTTGATGTCGCCCGGCTTCACCGACATGTCGGTGGCCAGCACGCCGTGATAGCTCACCGCGGCTTTCAGCGGCATGCCGGAACGCACCATGTTGAGCACGACGCCGCCGCCGAAGCAGTAGCCCAGCGCGGCGGTCTCGCCCTTCTTCACGTTGGGCTGCCGGTCGAGAATCTTGCGCGCGGCATCGAAGCGCGCGTAGGCCAGCGTCGGATTCCGGTTCACGTTGCCCGCGAGCGTGCCGGCGTCCTTCGGGTTGTCGGCGATCTGGCCCTCGCCGTACATGTCGACCACCAGCGCGACATAGCCTTCGCTCGCCAGCATGCGCGCGCGCTTTCTCGCGTAATCGTTCGCGCCCCACCATTCGGGCACCACCAGCACCCCCGCGCGCCGGCCCCGGGCGTCATCGTCATACGCCAGATAGCCTTTCATGGTGGTGTCGCCGGCCTTGTAGCTGACATCCTTGCCGATCACGGCGGCGAGGGCGGAAGAAGTGAAAAACAACAATGACAGGGCAAGTGCGGTTTTCATGGACGTCTCCGGGTGGAAGGGCTGAAAGCATACCGCGCCCCCGCCGGCAATAACAACCGCGTTTGGACAGCGGCCATGCACGCAGGCTGGGTGCGCCGCAGGCACAGCGGTAAACTTGCAGCCCCCGCCTCCACATTCCTGCCATGACCGAACCCATCCGCCTTGCCAAACGCGTCGCCGAACTGCGCGCCTGTTCGCGCCGCGAAGCCGAACAGTTCATCACCGGCGGCTGGGTGAAAGTGGACGGCATCGTGGTCGAGGAACCGCAGTTCCGCGTCACCGACCAGCGCGTCGAAGTCGACCCGCAGGCCGACCTCGCCCAGGCCGAACCGGTCACCCTGCTGCTGCACAAGCCGTCCGGCTATGACACGATCGACTGTGACAAGCCCGCGTCGCAGCTGCTCAGCGCCACCAACCTGTGGAGCGAAGACGCTTCCGGCATCCTCCCCCTGAAAAAGCACTTCACCCAGCTGAGCTTGTGCGTGCCGCTGGAGTCCTCCGCCAGCGGGCTCGTAGTCTTCACCCAGGACTGGCGCGTGGTGCGCAAACTGACGGAGGATGCCGCCACCCTGGAACACGAAGTCATCGTCGAGGTCGCGGGCGAACTGGCCCCCAACGGGCTCAAGCGGCTGAACCGGGGCATCCCCTTCAATGGCCGCACCCCACCCGCCATCAAGGTCAGCTGGCAAAACGAAACCCGCCTGCGGGTGGCGCTCAAAGGCGCCCAGCCCGGACAGGTCGCGCATCTGTGCGAAGCCGCCGGCCTGCAGGTGCTGTCGATGAAGCGCATCCGCCTGGGCGGCGTCCCGCTGGGAAAACTGCCGCCCGGGCAGTGGCGGTATTTGCGCCAGGATGAGCGGTTCTGAAGGCAGGCAAGGGAAATGGCGCCTGCGGCGTGCGAACGCGGCTACCCGCGCCTTTGTCTTCGGCCGCAGCACGGAGATCGCCACCGACCCGAGCCACGTCCGCATGGGGTACCGCAAGCCGGAATAAGCCGGGCCTTGACCCGGCTGCTTACCGCGCATACCGAATATAATGGGCGTCGACCCGACACCCTCGGGGTGTGCCCCTGCCATTTTTGTTGTGAAGTCGTCATGCCTGAAGCCAACCTGGAATTACAAAACGAAGTCGCCCGTCTCATCGTCTCGGCCCTCAATCTCGATATCAGTCCGGAAGAAATCCAAGCCGACGCCCCTCTTTACGGCGAGGGGCTCGGCCTCGATTCCATCGACATTCTGGAAGTCGCCCTGGTGGTGTCCAAGCATTTCGGTTTCCAGTTGCGCGCCGATAATGCGGACAACGTCAGCATCTTCAGTTCCCTCGCCAGCCTGACCCGGCACATCGCGGCAAACAGAACAAAATGACCTTGACCCTGGTCCGCGCGATCCGCTGGATCGTCATTGCCGCCGGAGCCATCGCTTATCCCGTGCTGGCGCATTACAGCACCGCCACCTCGGCAGCGACCACGTTTCCGTCCCTGGGGGTGGCCGTCTCGCTGGCACCTTCCCTGGCCATCCTGCTCTGGCTGACCTGGCGTTCGCCCATGAGGCCGGCCATGTTGATCCTGTGTGCTGTCGTAGGCATGCTGCTGTGGGGGTTCTGGGGCGTCCTGGAACGCAATTTCAGCTGGGTCTATTTCCTTCAGCACGCCGGCACCTATGCCATGCTGGCCGCCATGTTCGGCGTCACCCTGGCACGCGGACGGCAGCCCTTGTGCACCCGCTTTGCCGAAGTGGTCCACGGCAGCCTCACGCCGGAAGAGGTCCATTATTCGCGCCAGGTGACGCTGGCGTGGACGCTGTTTTTACTGGCGATCAGCCTGGTTTCCAGCGCCCTGTTCTTCCTGGTCAGCATCGAGGTCTGGTCGGTTTTCGCCAATTTCCTCTCCTTCCCGCTGATCCTGCTGATGTTTGTCGTCGAATACGGGGTGCGCCGGCGCAAGCTGCCACACCAGAAAAAACACAGCATCATGGACGGCATGCGTGCCTACTGGAAAACGCCGGCCGCGCGTCCGGGCGCGTCTCCCGATATCCGCTAGGCTGTCTGCTGCCGACCATGTCGACCCTGCCGCTCATCGCCCATCGTCACCTCGATGCCGTCATGGCCTGGCGCGGCAACGCGCCGGTCAGCGTCAGACAGTTCCTGGGCGAGGTCGAGCACGTCGCCGGCCAGTTGCCGCCGGGACGGCATGTACTCAACCTGTGCGGTGACCGCTACCGTTTCACCGTCGCCCTGGCGGCCTGCATCGTCAGCGGCCGGATCAGCCTACTGCCCTCCACCCATACTCCGGAGATGGTCCGGCAAATGCAGCGGATCGCCCCGGATGCCTTCTGCATCGTCGATCAGGCTGCGGTCGACAAGGACGGCGGCGGCGTTGACCTGCCCACCTTCCGCTATCCCGAATCGATACCGCCGTCCGCGGCCGATCCGGCGGATGTTTCCAATATCAATTGCCCAGAAATCGATTGCGAACAGGTCGTCGCCCAGGTCTTCACCTCCGGCTCCACCGGCGTGCCGCTGCCCCACGTCAAGCGCTGGGGCAGCCTGGTGCGCAGCGTGCGGGCCGAGGCGGAACGCCTGGGCATCGGCGCGGAGCATGCCATCCTCGGCACCGTCCCGCCGCAGCACATGTACGGCCTTGAGTCCACCGTCCTGATGCCGCTGCAAAGCGGCGCCGCGCTGCACGCCGGCCACCCCTTCTACCCGGCGGACATCTGCGCCGCCCTGGCAAATCTGCCGCGCCCGCGCGTGCTGGTCACCACGCCTTATCACCTGCGCGCCCTGCTCGCGGATCAGACGACGTTGCCGGCGGTCGACCAGCTCCTTTCGGCCACCGCCCCGCTGTCGCAAGACCTGGCCAATGAGGCCGAAGCTCGTTTCGGCGCGCCGCTCCACGAGATCTACGGCTGCACCGAGACCGGGCAGCTCGCCTCGCGTCGCACCACCGCCGGGCCCGAATGGCGCACCCTGCCTAACGTCCGTCTGCGTCGCGATGGGCAGACGATCTGGGCTGAGGGCGGACACATCGAGAGCCCGACCGGCCTCACCGATGTCATCGAACTCAGCGGCGACGGCCCGGTGTCGACCACTTTTCTGCTGCATGGCCGCCACGCCGACCTGGTCAACATTGCCGGCAAACGCACCTCGCTGGCCTACCTCAACCAACAGTTGAACGCGATACCCGGCGTGCAGGACGGCGTCTTCCTGCTGCCCCGCGAAGACAGCCCCGACCGCATCGGCCGCCTCACCGCCCTCGTGGTCGCCCCCGGACTCAGCCCCGCTGAACTGACCCAGGCTCTGCGCGAGCGCATCGACCCCGTTTTTCTGCCGCGTCCCCTGCTGTTCGTCGATGCCCTGCCGCGCAACGCCACCGGCAAGCTCCCCAGCCAGATCACCCAGGACCTGCTGGCCACCCCGCAGCCCCAAGCCTCGACCCGGGTGCCGGCATGAGCGAACACGTCATGCCGCTGCCCATCGCGGCAGACCACCCGGCGTATGCCGGGCACTTCCCCGGCCAGCCCATCCTTCCCGGCGTCGTGCTGCTCGACGCGGCACTGCATGCCATGGCGGCACGGCAGGGAATGCCCGGATCTGCGCAACTCAAGTCGGCGAAATTCCATAGCCCGGTCCAGCCCGGCGAGGCACTGACCCTGCACACCACCGAATTGCCGGCGGGTGGCCTCCGCTTCGAGATCCGCTGTAGGGATATCCGAGGGGGCGAGCGCAGCGTGGCGAGCGGTGCCGTGAATTTTTCGCCAGTGAGCCCAGCATGAGCATGCCGGAGAGCGCGCATCCAAGCTCGCCGCGAGCGGAATGGGTCGAGCGTCCGGAGCGCAGCAACCGGGCCATGCTGCGCCTGATGACCTGGATCTCCCTGCGCCTGGGTCGTGCCCCCGCCCGGTTCGTCCTGGCCGGCATCAGCCTCTACTTCCTGCTTTTCGCGCCTGCCGCCAAGGCCGCTTCGCGTGCCTATCTGCGCCGGGCGCTGGATCGGGAACCCACATTTGCCGACTTGTTCCGGCACTTCCACAGCTTTGCCTCCACCATCCACGACCGCGTTTTCCTGATCAACGCCCGTTTCGACCTGTTTCAGCTGGAGGTGCAGGGCGAGGACGTCGTCCAGGGGGTGCTGGCCGCTGGGCGCGGCGCCTTCCTGATGGGGGCACACATGGGCAGCTTCGAGGTGGCGCGCGCCATCGGCCGCCGCCAGCCGGGCCTCAGGGTGGCCATGGTCATGTACGAGGAAAACGCCCGCAAGCTCAATGCCGCGCTGGCCGCGATCAATCCGGCGGCGGTGCAGGAGATCATCCCGCTGGGACAGATCGACTCGATGCTGCGGGTGCAGGCCAGCCTCGACGAGGGCATGGTGCTCGGCGTGCTGGGCGACCGCACCCTCGGCGGCGACCCGACCTTGCGCGTCCCCTTCCTGGGGGCGGACGCCGAGTTTCCGATCGGCCCCATGCGCCTGGCCGCCATGCTGAAGCGTCCGGTGCTGTTCATGAGCGGCCTCTATCTGGGCGGCAACCGTTACGCCATCCACTTCGAGCGGCTGGCCGATTTCAGCAACGTCGAACGGACCGGCCGCGATGCCGCCATCCAGTCCGCGGTGGTGGCCTACGCCGCCTGCCTGGAACGCCATTGCCGCGCCGCCCCCTACAACTGGTTCAACTTCTTCGATTTCTGGCGCCCGAAGGATGCTGGCTAAGACATGACCCGACACACACGACCCCGCTTTCGACTGTGGGCCCTGGTCTGGCTGGCGCTGCTGGTCAGCCCCCTCGTCCAGGCCGCACCGCTGAGCATCGCCCAGCTCATGGCCGGTCTGGCGAAGAGCCCGCAAGGCGCGGCCACCTTCACCGAGAAAAAATTCATTTCCATCCTCGAGCAGCCGATCGAGTCTTCCGGCGAACTGCTGTTCATCGCGCCGGCCCGCCTGGAAAAGCGCACCCTGAAACCGAAGCCCGAGACCATGGTGCTCGACGGCGACACCCTCACCCTTGAACGCGGCCGCCGCAAACACGTGCTGCAGCTCAAGGACTACCCGGAGGTGGCCGGCATGATCGAGAGCATTCGCGCCACCCTGGCCGGGGATCGCAAGGCCCTGGAACGGGTTTACCACCTGGCCCTGGACGGCAGCCAGGAACGCTGGACCCTGGTGCTCACCCCCCTCGACCCCAAGGTCGGCGCCGTCATCGCGCGCATCCGGATGGAGGGGGCCAAGGACGTGGTGCGCAGCGTCGAGATACTCCAGGCTGATGGCGACCGTTCCTTGATGACTATCGAAAAGCAGGCGCCGCCGCAATGATCCACACGCGCCGGCGTGGCCTCGCCGCCATCGTGCTATGGCTGATTTTCTTGCTGGCCTGTGCCGGCATCATCAGCCGCACCCACTTCACCACCGACTTGTCGGCATTTTTGCCGCGCGCGCCCACGCCCGAGCAGCAGCTGCTCATGGATCAGCTCAGCGACGGCCTGGCCTCGCGCCTGATTCTGGTCGGCATAGAGGGCGCCGACGCCCCCACCCGCGCCCGGCTTTCCAGGCAAATCGCCCAGCGTCTGCGCGCCGACAACACGTTTGTCAGCGTCAACAATGGCGAGCCCGTCAACACCGAGCGTGACCGTGCTTTTCTGTTCGACAATCGTTACCTGTTGAGCCCGGCCGTGACGCCTGAACGCTTTAGCGCAGACGGTCTGCATGCCGCCTTGAGCGACAGTATCGATCTCCTGGCCTCGCCTGCCGGATTGCTGGTCAAGTCCCTGCTGCCGCGCGACCCGACCGGGGAAATGGTGCAATTGCTCGAGCAGCTCGACAGCGGCACCCAGCCTAAGCTGGTGGAGGGGGCATGGGCATCGCGCGATGGCACGCGCGCCTTGATGCTGATGCAAACGCGTGCCGCGGGAAGCGACACCGATGCCCAGCAACACGCCATGGCCGCCATTCGGCAGGCGTTCGAGCAGGCGTTGGACCAAGCCCCCGGCGCGCCCCCCTCTGCCCAGCTGGTGATGACCGGTCCCGGCGTGTTTTCGGTGACGTCACGCGACACCATCAAGCGCCAGGTCACCCGCCTGTCCATCATCAGCGTCGCGCTCATCGCCACGCTGCTATTGCTCGTTTATCGTTCATTCAGCGCACTCGCATTGGGCTTGTTGCCCGTTGTCAGCGGCGTGCTGGCCGGCATTGCGGCGGTCAGCCTGGGCTTTGGCGCGGTGCACGGCATCACCCTGGGATTTGGCACCGCCCTGATCGGCGAAGCCGTGGATTATTCAATCTACCTGTTTGTGCAATCGGAACAGAACCGTGCGGATCATCAGAACTGGATCAAGCGCTTCTGGCCCACCATTCGCCTCGGTGTGCTGACGTCGATAGCCGGCTTTGCTTCGCTGCTGCTGTCCGGCTTTCCCGGTTTGGCGCAACTCGGCTTGTATGCCATTGCCGGGCTGATCGCAGCCGCAACGGTGACGCGCTTCGTCCTGCCTTCCCTGCTGCCCGTAAACTTCCGCATTCATGATTTATCGGGTATCGGCCTCACCCTGTCGCGTGTCGTACAGCGCGCGGCAATCCTGCGCTGGCCTGCGGCGATCGTGTTGCTGGCGGCCTGCGCCATCGTGGTCAACAACCGCGCCAGTTTGTGGGACGACACGATCGCGTCACTCAGTCCGGTGTCGCAAGCCGAGGTGGAACTCGACACCCGTTTGCGCGCCGACATGGGCGCGCCGGATGTGCGCTACCTGGTCGTCGTATCCGGTGCGAATCAGGAATCCGTATTGGGTGCCGCCGAGCGCGTTTCCGCGCTGCTGCAAACCCACGTCGAGCAAGGCCGGCTCGCCGGATTCGAAAGCCCCAGCCGTTATCTTCCCAGCCTGGCCACGCAACGCGCGCGCCAGGCCAGCCTGCCCCCGCGCCCCCAGCTGGAAACACGGCTGGCGCAAGCCGTCCAAGGATTGCCGGTGCGTGCGCAATTGTTTCCGCCGTTTCTGGCCGACACCGCTGCCGCGCGCAGCCAGCCTCTGCTGCAGGCAAGCGATCTGCAGCAGACCTCGATGGCGATGGCGGTCGATGCCTTGCTCATCCAGCAACGGGGGCAATGGCGTGCCTTGTTGCCGCTGACCGCGCCCGAGGGCGGCAACATCGACGCGGATCCTATTCGCGCTGCCTTGAGCGCAATCCCCGATGTGCTGTTTGTGGACATGAAGGCCGAATCGGACCGCCTGTATTCCGGCTACCTGCATGAAGCCATTGTGCTGTCGCTCGGCGGCCTGGTTGCCATTGTCGCATTGCTGCTCGTGGTTTTTCGCTCGCCCATGCGCGTGCTGCGCATCATCGCGCCGCTGGCGGCGGCGGTCATTACCGTCACGGCGGGATTGAGCCTGTTTGGCCAGCAAATGATCATTCTGCATTTGGTGGGTTTGTTGCTGGTGGTCGCAGTAGGCTCCAATTACGCCCTGTTTTTTGATCGGCCTGATCCGCGCACGCCCATCCTGCCGCGCACGCTGGCCTCGATGCTGTTTGCCAGCCTCACCACCGTCGCCGGTTTTGGCCTGCTTGCGTTTTCCAAGGTAGCCCTCCTGCAGGCGCTGGGCGTGACCGTCGCACCGGGCGTCATCCTGGCCTTGTTCTATTCGGCGATTTTTGCCCGGCAATCCGATGCGGGATCCATCCATGCGTGACCCAGCCTGGCGCCCCACGCTGTTGATCCGCGCATCCATCGCGCTGCATGGCCTGGCGTTGGTGGCCGTGATCGCCGACCCCGCGCAATGGCCCTGGGCGCTGGGCGCCGTGGTCATCAACCACCTGTTGCTGACCGCCGTCGGCCTGTGGCCGCGCAGCAGCGGGCTGGGACCGAACTGGACACGGCTGCCCGCCGCCGCCGCGGCCAGACATGAAATCGCCCTGACCATCGACGATGGCCCCGACCCCCTCGTCACCCCGCAGGTGCTGGATATTCTGGATCGCTATGCCGCACGCGCCACCTTTTTCTGTGTCGGCGAAAAAGCGGCACGGTATCCGGATTTGTGCCGGGAAATCGTCCGCCGCGGCCATGGCGTGGAAAACCATAGCCAGCACCACCGCCACACTTTTTCCCTGCTGGGCCCGCGTGGTTTCATGCGCGAACTGCAGGCCGCACAAAGCACCCTCAGCCAGATTACCGGTCAGCGTCCCGTGTTTTTTCGTGCCCCTGCCGGCTTGCGCAATCCTTTTCTCGACCCCGTTCTGGCGCGACTCGGCTTGACACTCGCCAGTTGGTCGGTGCGGGGGTTCGACACCCGGATCGGCGACGCCGAGCGTGTCAGGCATGCACTCTTGCGTGGGCTGCGGGGGGGCGCTATTTTGCTGCTGCACGATGGCAATGCTGCACGCTCACCCCAGGGCATTCCGGTCATTCTCGACGTGCTGCCAGCGGTGCTGGAGTCGGCGGCGGCTGCCGGGCTGCGTTTTGTCAGCTTGCGGGACGCCCGTTCATGACCGGCACACTACGCATGAGCCGGCACGGCCGCACCCCGGAGACCCGGCCTTGAAAAACAGTCAGCAAGCGCCGTGGTACCGACAGATTGCAGCGGCCATCACCCAGCACGGCCATCTGAAAGGGATAGGAACGCCGATTTTTATCGGCCTGTTTTTCGGTGCGTATTTCTACGTGCTCAAAAACCCGGCCTACCCGACCACGGTGATGCCCTTTACCTGGCTGGATCAGATGATCAGTTTTCAGCCGCGGGCGATGTCGCTGTATGTCTCATTGTGGGTGTATGTTTCCCTGCCCCCGGCATTGCTCGCGACGCGGGGCGAACTCTATCGTTATGGTATGGCGATGGCCGGAACCTGTCTGGCGGGGCTGATTGTTTTCTACTTCTGGCCCACCGCGGTCCCGGCAGCCGATATTGACTGGGCCCGGTATCCTGAAGTGGATTTCCTCAAAAACGTCGATGCCGCAGGCAATGCCTTCCCTTCGCTGCACGTTGCCACGGCCCTATTTTCGGGTGTCTGGCTGGATCACCTGCTGCGTCGATTCGGCGCGCCGCGGTGGAGTCGGCTATTCAGCTGGATGTGGTGTATCGGCATCATTTATTCCACCCTCGCCACCCGCCAGCATGTGGCGGTCGATGTGTGGGGCGGCCTCATGCTGGGGGGCGTGGCGGCCTGGCTGTCATTGCGCCACCGTGCATACGCAGCGCCCACCCCCGGCCGGATTTGAAGGAAACCGGCCTGTGGATTGTGTTAAAAACCTGCTTTATTTGGATTGGTTGACTTGTTGAACTCGCTCTGGCTTTCCCACTTCACCGCAACCAGTGCCATCGGCCGCGGTCTTGAGCCCACTCACGCCGCACTGCGTCAGCAGCGCGGCGGGCTCGCGCCCTGCGCCTTCGAGACGGTGACCGACCTGGCAACGTACATCGGCGAAGTGGCCGGCATCGACGAGGCGCCCTTGCCGGCCAGCCTCGGCCAATACGAGTGCCGCAACAACCGCCTCGCCTACCTGGGGCTGCAGCAGGATGGCTTCAATGCCGCCGTCGGCGCGGCCGCCGCACGCTACGGCCGGCGGCGGGTCGGCGTGCTGCTCGGTACCAGCACCTCCGGCATCCTGCAGACCGAGCAGGCCTACCGCCGCCGCGACCCGGTGACCGGCGCCCTGCCGGACGACTTCCACTATCGCACCACCCACAACACCTATTCGGTGGCCGATTTCGTCCGCACCGCCTTCAACCTGGAAGGCCCGGCCGTGGTTGTCTCCACTGCCTGCTCGTCGAGCGCCAAGGTGTTCGCCTCGGCGGCGCGCATGATCGCGGCCGGCCTGATCGACGCTGCCATTGTCGGCGGCGTCGACTCTCTGTGCCTGACCACCCTGTATGGTTTCAACTCGCTTGAGCTGCTCTCGCCCGAGCCGTGCCGGCCCTACGACGCGGATCGCAACGGTCTCTCCATCGGCGAGGCGGCGGCCTTCATTTTGCTGGAACGTCCGGCCGACAGCCTCGATGCCGATGCCGTGCTGCTGCTGGGTGCGGGCGAATCGAGCGATGCCCACCACATGTCGTCGCCGCATCCGGAAGGCCTGGGGGCGCGCATGGCGATGGTCGCCGCCCTGAAGGCGGCGGGCCTGCAGCCTGCCGACATCGACTACATCAACCTGCACGGCACCGCGACACCGAGCAACGATGCCGCCGAAGGCCAGGCCGTGGCCACGCTGTTCGGCAACCGGGTGCCCTGCAGTTCCACCAAGGGCGCGACCGGCCACACCCTGGGCGCGGCGGGCGGGATGGAGGCGGTCATCAGTGCGCTGGCGCTGCAGCAGGGTTTTCTGCCGGGCGGTGTCAACACGCGCTGCATCGACCCGGACATTCCCATCCAGTACCTGACCGCGAACCGCGAGGCTGCGCCGCGCCGCGTGCTGAGCAACTCCTTCGGGTTTGGCGGCACCAACTGCAGCCTGATCCTGGGGCGCGCGCAATGAAGCTCACCGCTTACCTCGACGGCATCGGCCTGATCGGTCCGGGGCTCGACAATTGGCCCGCGGCGCAGCCCATCCTGGCGGGCACCGCGCCCTACGAAGCGCGGCCCCTCACGGTAGCCGCGCCGCAGTCGCTTCCTCCGGCCGAGCGCCGCCGCACCGGCCTCGCGATCAAGGTTGCGCTGGCCGTGGGACAGGAGGCCTGCGCCAACGGGCAACTCGATGCCAAGCAGCTGGCCGCGGTGTTTTCCTCCTCCGGCGCCGACAACGACAACTGCGACGCCATCTGCAAGGTGCTGGCCTCCGACGATCGCCACATCTCGCCGACCCGTTTCCACAACTCGGTGCACAACGCCCCGGCGGGTTACTGGGGCATCGCCTCCGGCGCGATGACCCCGGCCACAGTGTTGTGCGCCCATGACGGCAGTTTTGGCGCCGGCCTCCTGGAGGCGCTGACCCAGGTCGCGGTCGAGGGCTGGGGCACGCTGCTGGTCACCTACGACATGCCCTATCCCGCACCGCTGCACGCCAAGCGCCCGCTTCCCGCTGCCTTCGGTATCGCGCTGGCGCTGATGCCTGAACGCAGCGCGCACTCGCTGGCGCGGATCGAAGTCAGCTTCTCCGATACCGCGTCCGATGCGCTGGCCGAGCCCGAACTCGAAGCGCTGCGCCGCGCCATCCCCTGTGCCCGCGGCCTGCCCTTGCTGCAAGCCGTGGCGCGCGGAACAGGCGTGCGGGTCGTTCTCGACTACCTGGCGCCGCTGCATCTGGCCGTGGCGATCGAACCATGCCGCTAGACCACGCCTGGCTGCTCGCCCACCTGCCGCACCAGGGCAGCATGTGCCTGCTCGACGCCGTCACCGACTGGGACACCCAGCACATCCGCTGCACGGCGACGAGCCACCGCGATGCCGACAACCCGCTGCGCGCGCATGACCGCCTCGGCGCGGCGTGCGGCATCGAGTACGCGGCGCAGGCCATGGCCGCCCACGGCGCGCTGCTGGCGGCGGCCGACGGCGCGCCGCGTGCCGGCTACCTGGCCAGCGTGCGCGGCGTCGATCTGCAGGTCATGCGGCTGGACGACATCGCCGCCGACCTCGACGTCGAGGCGGAGCGCCTGTCCGGCGACGGCAACACCATTCTTTACGGCTTTCGCGTCAGCGCCGCCGGACGCGAACTGCTCAGCGGCCGCGCCGCCGTGATATTGGATGCAGCGGCGCTGGACGCCGACAAACTGGGAGAGTTGACATGAAGCGCGCGCTGGTCACCGGCGGCAGCGGCGGCATGGGGGGGGGGGGGTTGCCCCCCCCCCCCCCCCCCCCCGGGGTTTTTTT
>JAIBFA010000043.1 GCA_019459325.1 Thiobacillus sp. | reverse complement strand
CGAAGCCGGGCGCGACCTGTCGACGGCGATGCGTCAGCATCCCGCGGTCTTTTCGCCTTTCTATATTGCGATGGTGCGGGTCGGCGAGGCGACCGGACGCCTGGACGAAATCTTCCTGCGCATGTTCGAGCACCTCGAATTCGAACGCGAGACCCGTGCCCGCATCAAGGAGGCGCTGCGCTATCCGACCTTCGTTCTGATCGCCATGGTGGTTGCGGTCGCCGTCATCAACGTGTTCGTCATCCCGGCTTTCGCCAAGGTCTATGCCGGCCTCGGCGCCGAGTTGCCGCTGATGACGCGGATCCTCATCGAAACCTCGCGCATCACCATCGATTACGGCTGGCTCATGCTGGCCGGGGTGGTGATGGCGGTGGCCGGATTCCGCATGTGGTGCGCCACCCCCGGCGGGCGCCTGGTATGGGATCGCGTCAAACTGCGGATTCCGATCACGGGGACGATCGTCCTGAAAAGTACGCTCGCCCGCTTTGCCCGCACCCTGGCGCTGTCGCTGAGAAGCGGCATTCCGGCGGCGCAGGCGCTCTCGGTGGTGGCCGAAGTCACCGACAATGCCTGGGTCGCCTCGCGCGTGGAGCAGATGCGTAACGGCATCGAGCGCGGCGAGTCGATCCTGCGCACCGCGAAAAACGCGGCCGTGTTCAACCCAGTGGTACTGCAGATGATCGCCGTCGGCGAGGAAACCGGCAGCGTCGACGAGCTCATGCAGGAAGTCGCCGGCATGTACGAGCGCGAGGTGGACTACGAAATCAAGACGCTCGCCGCCCGCATCGAACCGCTGATCATCACTGCCATGGGTGGCATTGTGCTGGTGCTGGCGCTCGGCGTCTTCCTGCCGATGTGGGACCTGGCCAGCGTGGCGATCAAGTGAGTTCCTGATCGCAATTTCAGCTTTTTGTTCAAGTCTCGGCCATATGCGCCGAAATAAGCCCTATGGCTGTGCCGCGGATTGCCGGCGGATGCACTCGACTCATTCCAATAAGCAGGAGAACACAATGAAAACCAGGCAGCACGGCTTTACCATGATCGAACTCATCGTCGTCATCGTCATCCTCGGCATCCTCGCCGCGGTGGCCCTGCCGCGCTTCACCAACATCCAGCGTGATGCGCGCATCGCCAAGCTGAATGCGGCGCGCGGTGCTGTACTGGCGGCTTCAGCTATGGTTCATGGTTCGGCACTGGCGCGTGGGGGTGTGCCTGACCAGGGCAACTGCGGGGTGAACTTGGGACCCGCTCCTAACCCTGCTAACAACGCGACAAATATGTGTACCGAGTCGGGGCGTATCGCGATCGTTAACACATATCCCGCTGCCACATGGGACGGAATTGTGAACGCAGCTGGTCTGACCTCTGCTTTTGCTGATACTGAGGCAGCATTGGATGCCGCATTGGCAATTGATGGTTATGCGCAGGTACTGAATGCTGCGAATATGCGAATTCGTGTGACGGGTGGCAGCAATGCGGCCAACTGCTACTTCCAATACAACCCGGCGGGTGTTGGCGGCGCACCGGTAATCGGCGCGGTAGTCACTACTGGCTGTTGATTCATTCTGGTCATGGCATACCTAAACCGCGGCTCAAGCCGCGGTTTTACCATCGTGGAATTGATCCTGGTAATGGTCATCGCCGGCATCCTCGCGGCGGTGGCCGTGCCGCGTATGGTCGGCCGCGCCGGCTTCGATACCCGGGGGTTTGCTGACCAGCTCGCCGCCACGGTGCGCTTTGCGCAGAAGCTCGCCGTCGCCCAGCGGCGCGATGTCTTTGTGCAGCTGACCGCGAACGATGCCACCCTCTGCTACATCCCCACCACGCCCTGCCCGGCGGCCAGCCGGGCGCCAGGGCCGGGCGGGGAAAAGCCCCACACCGTCAGCGCGCCGGGCGGGGTGGCGATTGCACCGGCGATGGTCCTCGGCTTCAACGCTGGCGGCGTCCCGGACATCGCAGCCCAGCTCGCGATCCAGGTCAACGGCACCGGCACGCACACTATTCTGATCGAACAGGAAACCGGCTACGTCCATGACTAGCGAACGCGGCCTCAGCCTGATCGAGCTGCTGGTGTTCATCGTGGTGGTGGGCATCGCGGTCACCGGCGTGCTGTCGGTCTACAGCCTGAACGTGCGTTCCAGCGCCGATCCCATGGTGCGCAAGCAGGCGCTCGCCATCGCCGAATCGCTGCTCGAGGAAGTGCTCGCCAAGCCCTACACCTATTGCGATCCCGACGATGCGAATGTGGAGACGGCACAAAATGCGTTGGTAGGTCCATTGGGGTGTGCAACGACTCCGGAAGGTATGGGGCGTGAGGTCGCTCAAGGTGAGACGCGCTACGCCAACCTCACGCCCTTCGACAACGTCAACGATTACAACGGCTTCACCATGAACCCCATCGTCGACCTCGGCGGCAATGACGTGGGGCTGAACGGCTATTCCGCAACGGTCCAGGTGCAGCATCCGGCCGTTCCCCTCAACGGCGTCCCCGTCGGCGAGACCCTGCTGGTGACCGTCACCGTCAACGCCCCCGGCAACCAGGGCGTCAGTCTATCCGGCTATCGCACGCGTTATGCGCCCAACTTCTAAGCACAGCGGCTTCACCCTGATCGAGATGATCATCGTCATCGCGATCACCGCCATCATCGGCTCGATGGTGGCGCTGTTCCTGCGCGCGCCGCTGGACAGCTATATCGCCCAGGACCGCCGCGCGCGGCTGGCCGACACGGCCGACGGCGCGCTGCGCCGCATGGCACGCGACATCCGGCTGGCGCTGCCCAATAGCGTGCGGGTCACCACGGTGGGCAGCGTGGTGTATCTGGAATTTCTCGGCACCCGCAGCGGCGGCCGCTACCGTGCGCAGGGCGGCGGCGACATTCTCGATTTCACCGCTGCCGACAACAGTTTCGACGTGCTGGGCCCGGCCATCGATATGGAGGCCGGCGACCGCATCGCCGTGTACAACCTCGGCATTGATGGGGCCGATGCATGGAAGGGCGAGACGCTCGCCGCCTACACCGGCGGGACGGCCAACGCGAGCAACATCGCGATCACGGCCAAGCAGTTTCCCCTGGCCTCGACCGGCAACCGCTTCCAGGTTGTCGGCGGGCCGGTGAGCTACGCCTGCAATCCAACTGCCGGCACGCTGACGCGCTACTGGGGCTATGCCATTGCTCTGAATCAGCCCACGCCACCAGCCGCCCCCGCGTCGAGCGCGCTGCTGGCCAACCGGGTCAGCGCCTGCAACTTCACTTATCAGCCCGGCATCACCGAACGCGGCGGCCTGGTCAGCATGACGCTGAGCCTGAGCCAGGCGGGCGAAATCGTGAGCCTGTATGCCACCACGCAAGTGAGCAATCAGCCATGAACTGCCAGCCGCGCGCCGAGTCCGGTTTCGTCCTGCCCACCGCGATTTTCCTGCTGGTCGTGCTGGCTGCGCTGGCGACCTACATGGTGTCGCTGTCGCGCACCAGCCACATCAGCAGCGCGCTGGATATCCAGGGTGCCCGCGCCTATCAGGCCGCGCGCGCTGGAATCGAATGGGCGGCGTGGCAGGTGGTCGATCCGCAGGGGCTGCAGCCGAGCCCGGCGCCGTGCCCGGCCCCGACCACGCTGACACTGGCGGGGACGCTTGCCACATTTTCGGTGGATGTCAGCTGCACGCCCTTCGTGGAAACCGATGGCGCCGATACGGTGGCGATCTACCAGATCACCTCGACGGCGACCTCGGGCCAGCCCGGCGAGGTGGATTATGTCGAGCGGCAGATCCGGGCGAGTTTCTCAAGATGATCATGAGACGACAATTTTGTGCGCGGGGCTGGGCCCCGGCTCCAGTCAAGCGGGGGGGGGGAACGATGAGGCCCTGGCTATCTGCTCGTCATTTCAGGCGGGATGCGCTCCTCCGCGTCCTGCTGCTTGTTTGCGTCCTGCTGCCCGCGACCGGCGCGACTGCGACCCTCCGTGGCGAATATCGCTTCGAGGACATGCAGTGGACGGGCGCCGCCGGCGAGGTGCTCGACACCAGTGGCAACAACCGCCACGGGCAGGCCCTCGGTGCGCCGCTGCCGACGCCCGTGACGGACTTTCCGGCGCGGCCAGGGCACCCGGGAACTTGTTCCTATGGCAGCTTTGCCGGCGGCGCGCTCAACCTGCCGGTGGCAGCGAATACCGCCGCGGGCGCCAAGACCACGGTTTCATTCTGGATGTACTGGGATGGCACCAATAGCGTCATGCCGATGGGCTGGGCTCGCCACGATCTCTGGCTGGTGGGCGGGCATTTCGGATTCAACACGGGCAACAGCGATGTCTTCGGCATCAGTTCGGCGGGGCTGGCCAACCGCTGGGTGCATGTCGTTGCGGAGTTCACCAACGGCAGCGTGGCAACGAACAAGCTCTATATCGACGGCGTCACGCAGACACTGACCCAAAGGCAAGGGACGCCGAATCTCGCCAACGCGGTGGTCAATGCCAACCTGCGGGTGAGTGGTTGGCAGGCTGACGGCAATTACCGTTTCAGCACCCGTATCGATGAGGTCAAGGTATTCGATGGCGTGCTGACCTTGCCCGAGGCGGCGGCACTGTTCAGCGAAACCCATGCCTGCGCGCCGCGGCTGGTGCAGGAATGGCGTTTCGATGAATGCGCGCTCGGTCTGCTGGCGGGCGAGGTGGTGGATGCCAGCGGCAATGGCAATCACGGCACGCCGCAGGGGGCGGCAAACACCGGCGCCGGTCGGGTATGCAAGGCGGGGATCTTCAATGGGGTGAGCCCGACGCGCATCAAGGCAGCCACCCTATTTGCCGATGGCATCGTGAACGATTTCACCATGGCCTTCTGGGTCAACCCGACGGCCACCCATCAGCTGGATGCCCAGTCGGCGAGCGGTACGGCCGGCACGGGCGGGCAGCGTTATGTCGTCTATCCCGCGCAAGGCACCGATGCCTGGGGCGCGGGCCACGCCGGCGCGGGTGTGTCGGTCGGCACCAACGGCATTTCGGTCTATGAGCATGCCGCTTCCTACATGCCGCCCCTGCTTGTCTGGTCGGGTGCCGTCAGCGGGTGGACGCATGTGGCGGTGGTGTATCAGTCCCGCCAGCCCCGTTTGTATGTCAATGGCGCCCTGGTGGCGACCGGCCTGACCAGCACCTATGCCAACGTCCATCCCGGGCTGCGTTCCTCGGGTGGCACGCCGACCAACGATGGCGGCCTTGGGGGCGGGAACTGGGGCTGGTTCATCGGCGGGATCGACGAGTTCCGCGTCTATGATGGCGCGCTGGCTGCGGCCGGCGTGGCGTCAATTGCGGCTGCGCCGGCGCGCGCCTGCGCCAGCTGTGCCACGCTTGCGAAGTATCGCCTGGAAGACGGGGGTTGGTCCGGTGCGGTGGGCGAAGTCAAGGATACGAGCAGCAACGCACGGCACGGCCGTGCGCTCGGGTTGCCCATCCCGGTTCCGCAGGCAACCACCCCGGCCCGATCTGGCGATCCCGGTACCTGCGGCTACGGTACCTTTGCCGGCGGCGCGCTCAACCTGCCGGTGGCGGCGAACACGACCGCGGGTGCCAAGACCACGGTTTCATTCTGGATGTACTGGGATGGCTCCAATAGCGTCATGCCGATTGGCTGGGCGCGCCACGATCTCTGGCTGACGAGCGGATCATTCGGTTTCAATACCTCCAACAGCGATGTCTTCGGCATCAGCTCGGCGGGGCTTGCCAACCGCTGGGTGCATGTCGTCGCGGTGTTCACCAATGGCAGCGTGACGACGAACAAGCTCTATATCGATGGCATCGCACAGACGCTGACCCAAAGGCATGGAACGCCGAATCTCGCCAACGCGGTGGTCAATGCCAACCTGCGGGTGAGTGGCTGGCAGGCCGACGGCAATTATCGTTTCCGCACCCGCATCGACGAGGTTGAGGTCTTCGACGGCGCGATGACATTAAGCCAGGTACTGGCGCGGTACAACGAGACGCATCCTTGCAGCGGAACGCCATCGGTTGCGCCCAGTGGCTTCAACGCCTTCGAGACCGGCACGGCTCCGGGTAGCATCAGCGGCGTGATCCGCACCAAGCGTGCGGGCAGCGCCTTCGGTCTGGGTATCGTTGCCCTCAATAGCGGCGCAACGGCGGTCGAAACCGCCTTTGCCGGCGATGTCAGGCTGGAACTCGTCGATGCGTCGGCGGGCGCCAGTTGCGGGTCGCATGCCCTGATCCGCAACCTGGGGACGCTCAACTTCGCCGCTGCCGACAACGGACGCAAGACGCTGGCCGGCATCAGCGAACCCGAAGCCTGGTCGAATGCGCGGATCCGCATGAGCTATCCGGCGACGGGGGCGCCGACGGTGATCGCCTGTTCGACCGATAACTTCGCCATTCGGCCGGCGAACTTCCGCAGCGTGACCGTCAGCGATGCCGACAGCGTGTCGGCGGGTACCGCCGCCAACACCCGCATGCTCTCCAATATCGGTGCAAGTGGTGGCGTCGTGCACAAGGCTGGCCAGCCCTTCCGCATGGCGGCAACCGCATTGAACGCCGCCGGTGTCGCCACTGCGAATTACACCGGCACGCCCGTGACCACGCTGACGGCATGCGTGCTGCCGGGCAGCGGGTGTACGCTCGGTGCGCTCTCCCCCGGCACCTGGTCGGCGGCCGCCGGCACCGTGTCGACGGCCGACGCCCGCTATTCCGAAGTCGGCGCCTTCGCCATGAAATTGACGGATACCAGCTTCGCGGCGGTCGATGCGGCCGACGGCTCCAGTGCCGCCGACATGACGATCGAGTCGGTGGCCGTCAACGTCGGCCGCTTCGTGCCCGACCATTTCGATCTGGCGGCCGCCAGCACGCCCGTGTTCAGGACGTTCAACGCGACTGCCACGGACTGCCCTGTGCGTTCGTTCACCTATGCCGGGCAACCCTTCGGATATCTCACTGTGCCCGAAGCCACGATCACGGCCAAGAACGCCGCCGGAGCCCCCACGCTCAACTACGCGGGCGCGTTGTGGAAGCTGGACCCTGCCGGGGTCACACCAGGCTACAGCGCTGTCACTGGCACTTTAGACACGGGTTTGGTGGGCGCGCCGGCGGTGACCGCGACCGGCAACGGCGCCGGGACCCTGAGCGCAGATGTTGCGGATGTGATCGCCTTCGTGCGCACCCTCCCGGTTGCGCCTTTCAACGCCGACATTAGCCTCACCATGAGTATTCAGGACACCGCCGAGAATGGCGTTCCCGGTAACGGCATCATCCTGACGACCACGCCTGCGGTGTTTTCGAGCATTCTTTTCGACGCCGGCAATTTGATCCGCTTCGGCCAGCTGGTCCTGTCCAATGCCCATGGCTCGGAACTGCTCGGCTTGCCGGTGCCGATCGAAACGCGGTACTGGGACGGCAGCGCGTTCGCGGTCAACGCGGCGGATTCCTGCACCGAGCTCGTCGCGGCCAATGTGTTGCTCTCCAACTGGCAGCGATATCTCAACGCCCCCGAGACGGCGGTCGCGCTGGCCGGCCGTTTCATTGGTGGCCGCGGCAATCTGCGCTTATCCGCGCCGGGCGCGGGCAACACCGGCAGCGTTGACCTCACCGTGCAGCTGGACGCGCCCGCGCAAAATTGGCTTCAGGGGCGCTGGAGCGGTGCCGTATACAACCAGAACCCTACGGCGCGGGCGAGTTTCGGCCTACATCGCGGCAGCAGCCCCCTGATTTACCTGCGTGAAATGCATTGATCCGGGTTAAATCCTTTGACAACAATTGGTTATTTATTTAAGTTCATGAAATTGTTTAGGTCTCACACATGCGGTTTTTCCGTCGAAAAAGCGAACAGGGCTTAACCGCGTATTTGCGCCTACCGGGACGCATTGTCTACGCGCGCGTCGACCGCAGGGTGGCGGTCCCCAAGTTGCTCGCCGCCGGCGTGGTGCCGGTCAAGGGCGACAACTGGCGCGAGGCCTTGGCCCATCTGCACGGCAAGGGCCCGGCCAGCCTGGTGCTGAACCCGGCCGATTACAGGCTGCGTGTGCTCGACGCGCCGAACGTGCCCGCCGACGAACTCAAGTCGGCGGTGCGCTGGCAGATTCAGGACATGCTCGATTTTCACGCCGATGACGGCACCGTCGACGTACTGCAAGTCCCGCATCCGGAGCACCTCACCCATTCGCGGCAGATATTTGCGGTGGCGGCCAAAAACAGCCTGCTTGCCGACGAGGCCATGCTCGCGTCCAAAGCAGGTCTCAATCTTGGCATTATCGACATTCTCGAAACCGCCCAGCGCAACCTGGCCACCCGCCTGGAAACACCGGGACGCGCGATGGCCGTCTTTTCCTTCATTGAATCCGGCGGCCTGCTGACCCTGACGCTGGACGGCGAATTGTGCATGGCACGCACGCTCGGCGTGAACCAGACCATGCTGGAAAGCGAGGGGATGGACAGCGCGCTGGAGCGTCTGGCCCTGGAAATCCAGCGCAGCCTGGATCACTTCGACCGCCAGTTCGGCGGCATTCCGGTTGATCGCCTGCTGCTGGTGCCGATGGAGCAGGCCGACCGTCTGCGTGACGGGCTTGCAGGCAATCTGGCCCTGCCGGTCGAGGTCCTCGATGTGACGAAGGTGCTGGATGTTTCGGCCGTTCCGGAGGTGAACGCGCTGCCGTCATCCTGTTTCCATGCCATCGGCGCAGCCTTGCGGATGGAAGACACTCAGCCATGAGCCAGCAGATCAATCTCATCAGTCCGCTGCTGCTCAAAAAACGCTATGCGTTCGGCCTACGCGAAATGGCGCTGGGGCTGGGCGTGATTCTGGCCGCTGCACTTGCTTGGGGAGGGGTACTGCACTATCAGGCCGGCACCCTCGAAACCCGGGCCGCGCAGCGGGAAGCGCTGCAAGCGACGGCGCAACAGGAACTGGATCAGCTGAACGCTGCCGCCACCCGTCCGGTGAGCGCGCTCCTGACCGCTCGCGTCAAGGCCACGCAGGCCCAGGTGGCGCAACGTGAAGCGCTGCTGGCGTCGATCGGCGGCACCATCGAGCACACCTCGACGGGGTTTTCTCCGCATTTGCGCGCACTCGCACTGAGCAGCACGGACGGTGTCTGGCTGAATGGATTCACCCTCGCGCAGGGCCATGTGGCCCTCAAGGGATCGGCCTTGAATGCCGGCTTGCTGACGACGTATATGGATCGGCTCGGCAAGCAGACCGTTTTTTCCGGCATGCCGTTTTCCGGCATGGATGCGGCGCTTGCCCAATCTGCGGAGGGGGGCAGGGCAGACGCGGCGCAGCGGCCTGAACACATTGATTTTTCCTTGTACTCGGGCAGCCGGGAAAAACCGTCGGCAGACCAGGGAGACGCCCATGGCCAGTGAGAAATTGCGCGAGATCAGCGCGCGGATCGACCTGATCAGTCTGCGGGAACGGGTATTCGTGTTTGCGGCGGCGGTGGTGGGGGTCCTCGCCCTGGTGCAAACCCTGCTGATCGATGCGGGCAATATGCGCAAGCAGACTGCACAGGCGCGTCTGCAAAGCGCCGATGCGATGCTCGAACAAATCGGGCAGCAGCGCCAGTCGCTCGCCGGCCAGGCCGGACGCGACCCGGATCGGGCAGCGCGCGATGCGCTGACCGCGCAGGAGGCGCGGCTGGCTGAACTGAATGGCCAACTTGAAAGACTCGAACGTTCGCTGATCCCGCCGGAGCGCATGAATCAGGTGCTGAAAAATGTCGTGCAGGGGACGGGCGGCATCCGGGTGGTCGGTTTCAAGACGATCAGCCCGCAGCCGGTCGCGTTGCCGGACGCTGCCGAGGGTACGCCGCCCGGATATTATCGCCACGGTTTTGAAATCACGCTGAGCGGCCGTTATTCCGATCTGGTCGCTTACCTCGAGCGGCTGGAAGCCTTGCCCTGGCGTCTGAGCTGGTCCGAGGCGACGCTCGACGCGGCCGCCCGCCCGTTGCTGACGCTCACCCTGACCGTTCACACCCTGAGCCTGGAGGAAGCATGGCTGCGCGTATGATGCTGTGGGCCTTGGCCGCGCTGCTGGCGCCGCCATTGGCCGCCGCGTCCCTGCCGGACCCGACGGCCTTGCCGAAAAGCCTGTCGAGCGTGCCGGCCGGTGCGTCGTCTGAAGAGGCCGGCCTGGCCTGGGTGCGGGTCGATGGACCGCGTTCGATCGCCTGGTATGGCGGTACCACCGTCAAAGTGGGCGATTCGGTCGTCGGCGGGCGGGTGGTCGCCATCCGCGAGGATCACATCGTCATCTCGGGCAAGGACGGACGCCGCACCGTCTATCTGCTCGATCGCTCGATCGCTCCGCAGTCGCGAACCCGACTTCCGGCTCGATGAATACAGGAAAAATCATGCATAAACACATCGTCTTGGCTGTATTGATTCTGTCCGGCTGTGCCAGCCCGCTTGGCAAGGACGGCAAGGATGCGCTGAATGCCGCGCTGCAAACGCCCGCCACCCAGCCGGCGCCGGCCACTCCGCCGCCGGCTGCCGTGCAGCAGGCGGTGATGGACGCGGTGCGTGAAGCGCCGCCCCTCGCGGCCAGGCCGCTCAGCAACGAGCCCCGCTTCAGCCTCACCGTGAACAATGCCAAGGCATCCGAAGTATTCATGGGCATGGTGACCGGCACGCCTTACAGCATGCTGGTGCATCCGGATGTGACGGGGACGCTGACCCTCAATCTGAAGAACGTGACGGTGCCCGAAGCGATGGAGGCGGTGCGTGCGCTGTACGGCTACGAATACGAAGTTCAGGGCAAACGCATCATCGTACCGTCGCCCGCCCTGCAAACGCGCATCTATCATCTGAATGCCTTGGCGATGCAGCGCAAGGGGATGTCGGATATGCGCGTGGTGTCCGGCTCTGTCAGCACGAGCGGTGGAAGCGGAAGTGGCGGGTCTTCGTCCGGCAGCGCATCCAAATCGCTGGAAACCAGCAGTGTGCAAACGTCGACCGACTCCAAATACTGGGAGGAAGTCACGACTTCCCTGAAAACGCTGGTAGGCGAGGCGGGCAGCGTGGTGGTGAGTCCGCAATCCGGCATCATCATCGTGAAAGCCGCGCCTGCCAGCCTGTACATGGTGGAAAGGTATTTGCGCGCCTCGGAACTGGTCAACGCTCGCCAGGTGATGCTGGAAGCCAAGATTCTGGAAGTGCAGCTGAATGACGGCTATCAGTCCGGGATCAACTGGGCAATGCTGCAACATGGCGACAAGTTGAAGATCGGCGTGAACGGCCTCAATCCCGACGGAACGCCGCCGATCAACCTGGGCGGAACGGTGGCGCAAATGTTGGGCGGCCTCATTCCCGGCCCAACCGGGAGTTTGTTCGGGCTGGCTTTCAACGATGGGGATTTTGGTGCGGTCATCAATCTGATCAAGAGCCAGGGCACGGTCCATGTGCTGTCCAGCCCGCGTATCGCTACCATCAACAACCAGAAAGCGGTGCTGAAGGTGGGCACGGACGACTTTTTCGTCACGGAAATCACAGGAGGCACGCCGGGCACGGCGTCCACGGCGTCCACCGCGCCGAGTGTGGTCGTGCAGCCCTTCTTCTCCGGCATTGCGCTGGATGTCACCCCGCAAATCGACGACAAGGACAACATTACGCTGCACGTTCGTCCTTCGGTCAGCAGCGTCAGGGAAAACAGGAAGGTTATCAATCTGGGGGAGCAATTTGGCGAACTCGTTCTGCCGCTTGCTTCCAGCAACATTCAGGAAACCGACAGCGTGGTGCGCCTCAAGGATGGCCACATCGTCGCCATTGGTGGTCTGATGAGCCAATCCTTCGATGACAACACGAACCGCATCCCGGTGCTGGGCGACATCCCCTATTTGGGACAACTCTTCGGCAACACCAGCCAGGTCAGCCAGAAACGCGAGTTGGTGGTGCTAATCAAGACCACGCTCATTCGTGACAGCCAGGACTGGAACCGCGACCTGGAAGCCACGCAGCGTCGTTTCCAGACCTACGATCACCCAGAAATCCAGCCATGACCACCTGGTGGGGGCATTTCGGCCTGCGCGAGCCGCCGTTTGGACTGACCCCCGACACCAGCTTTTTCTTTCCCGCGCTGCCCCATCAGGAGGCCCAGGAAACGCTGCTGTATGCCTTGAATGCAGGTGAAGGCATTCTGGTGGTCGAGGGAGAAGTCGGTACAGGCAAAACCCTGCTGCTGCGGCGTGTGCTGAACATGCTGCCGCAACGCTGGCAGGCGGCCTTCGTGCCGAATCCGGGGCTCGATCCGCGCGGTCTGTATGCGGCGATTGCAAACGAGTTCGGTGTGCCGGCCGACGGCACCAGCGAAGATCTGCTGCATCGTCTGGAGCGGCATTTCATCGCGCTGGCGCAGCAGGATCGGCAACCTGTGGTGCTGATCGACGAGGCGCAGGCGCTGCCTGCAGACACCCTCGAAGCCGTGCGTCTGCTCACCAACCTGGAAACCGAGAAGCGCAAATTACTGCAGGTTGTGCTGTTCGGCCAGCCCGAGTTGATGGCCCGGCTGCGCGAGAAAGGCACCCGGCAAATTCTCACCCGTATCAGTTTTCATGCCGCTTTGCGCCCGTTCGACCGCCGCGAAGTGGCAGCCTATGTGCAGCATCGCCTGGAGGTGGCGGGGTGCGAGGGCGCGTCGTTCAGCGGATGGGCGGAACGCGCGCTGTGGCGCGTGTCCCGCGGGTTGCCGCGGCTGGTGAACATCATCGCTGCCAAGGCCATGATGCTGGCCTACGGCCAGGGAGCGCCCCAGGTTACGCGTGGCCACGTGATGGCGGCAGCACGCGATACGCTTGCCGTGCCGAAGCGCATGCCACTGGCTTGGGGGCTGGTGTTGCTGGGGCTGAGTGCCGTGGCAGCAGCCAGCTGGCGTTTACTGGCATGAACCGGGAAGGAACGGGATGAGCGTCATCAACCAAATGCTGCGGGAACTCGATGCGCGAGGGAGCGCGTCGGCCGATTTGCCTGTGACGCCGATTCGCCCGATTGGCGTGAAGCGCCGTGCGGCCTGGCGGGCGCTGGGTGGGGCGAGTCTGGCAGCAGCAGGGGCTGCGGCGATCTATTGGATGCTGCCGGCCGTACCCACAATGGAGGCACCTCTGCAGGATGTGCCCGTCATTGCCCAGCAGGAGATGAAAGCGGTTAACACGCCCCCGGCTGCCACGGCATCCCCTATTCAGTCTGCTCCGCAGCCGGCTGTCGCTGCCACCAAGCCCTCGTCCTTGGCGCTCCAACAACCGCAGGGGAGCGTCTCTGCACACGAAACGGCACGCGGAGTAACAGAAAAAAGGCCGTTACCCGATCCTCCGGTTCCGGTGCCGTTCCTGTCAATGGATCAGGGCGCACTGCAAGCCGAACCTGCCGTAGTCAAGAAAATGACGGTGCTATCGCCCGAGGCCGAGGCGCAACAGCATTACGACGACGCCCAGGTGCTGCGTCGCGCCGGGAAACCCGATGCGGCCATTGGCAAGTACCGTCAGGCACTGGAGCGCAACCCGGAGATGACGGGCGCACGCACACAACTCGCCAGGCTGTTGCAGGAAAAAGAGCAGGTTGATGCCGCGTTGTCTCTCCTGCAGACGGGGTATGCTCTGCGAGCCGACGACGGCCTGGCGATCGCGGCCGGGCGTCTGCTGGCCGACCTGGGTCAGCGGGAGGCTGCGCTGGACTGGCTGCAACGGGGTCAGGCCGGCTTGCGCCCCGCGGACCATGCCTTGATAGGTGCCTTGCTATCGCAGGTACATCGCCATGAGGAGGCGAGTCGGGCGTATCAGCGTGCGCTGGCGGCTGAGCCCGGCCAAGGGGGGTGGCTGCTCGGTTTGGGTCTGGCTCTGGAGGCGCAGGGTCGACTTGGAGAGGCGCGGATGGCTTATCGAAACGCGTTGGAGCGAGGGCAGTTCAAGCCTGAAGTCATGCAGTTTTTGCGTGAACGCAGTGGCTTGTCAGGATCGTAGGATCCTTGGAGAACCGTGTCTTCAGGTTTTGTGTTGCAATAAAACAACGCAATTTTTCCGTAATGGAAGAAAAATAATAGATAGTGGTTTTCTTTTGCCGATTTGCTAGAATCCGCGCGTCGGCTGGATCTCAAGTCCCGGACCGATCTCTGGTGTGGGTTATTATTCGAAATGTAAAGGGAAATCAAATGAAATATTCCGTCCTCCTGGCTGCTCTGCTGGCTGTTTCCATGACCGCTTGCGGCCA
>JAIBFA010000030.1 GCA_019459325.1 Thiobacillus sp. | reverse complement strand
TCTCGGTGTTCTGCGCAATCGACGCGCTCATCTGCTCAATGCTGGCAGACGTCTCTTCCACCGACGCCGCCTGCTCGCTCGCACCCTGCGACAAGGACTGCGCCGTCGAGGACACCTGCTCGGACGCAGACGAAAGATTGTTCGTGGCGCTGCGCACCTCGGAGACGATTTGGCGCAGGCGCTCCACCATCTCGGCAAAGGATACGGCCACTCGTCCCAGTTCATCCTTGCCGGCGGACACCACCGTCACATTTAGGTCGCCCTGGGCCATCCGCTGGGTGGCCGTATCCAGGCTGTTCACCACCCGGCTGACCGACAGATAGAAAGCGATGTACAGATAGGCCACCACCAGCAGACACAGGCCGACCAGGGCAACGATCTGGTTACGCTTGTCGGTCAGGCGCTCCGCGCGGGCATCGAGCAGCTGGCCCAGCTCCGGCGCCAGCAGGTCGTACAGCGTGTAGACGCTGGCGATGGTCTCGGTGGCGGTGCCGAAGTAATCCTTGGCATCCAGCGTGATGGCCGGTGCGTTGACGTACTGGTCTTCCAGCAGTTTCAGCAGGGCCTGGACCTTGTCGCCGTTCTCCGCTTCTGGCCTCTGGATTTTCTGCTTGAGCGCCGCGTTGGCGCTTCCGGCCACGTCGAGACCGTGCTGGGCGGCCTCCAGCAGTTCCCGCACGCTGTTCTCCATGACCGACATCCCCGCCCTTTCCGCCACGGTGATGGTCTTGCGCGCCGAGATCCCCGCTCCCATGGCTCGTGCCTGGCCGAGCTTCTCGGTCATGCTCGGCAGGCGCGTCACCAGCGCATCCATGACGTAGTAGCTATCGAGGTCGGGGTCCAGGGTCAGATTGGAGGCATCCGCGATCTGGGTCATGAAGGCGGTGACCTTGGCGATCAGCGCAGTGTGCTGACGGAAGCTCTCGGCCGGGCTAAGGCCACGCACCTGTCCTTGCAGCGTCTTCCATTCGCCCTGGATAGCCTGCCAGGCGGCAAGCGTCTTGAATTCCCCGCCGAATTTCTCGCCCATGCCCTGAACCTTGTCCATGGCCACGCCGACATCGTTCGCCTTGGCGGAAAGTTTTTCCGAGAAGCTCTGATCCCCCGACAGCAGCGCACCCGCCATACCGCGGTGCTGCTGCATGCCCTCCAGGACCTGGCGCACCGGCGCCAGATATTCGACGCCATTTCTTTCCTTGTTGGCGAAGGCGATGCTGTCGTTGATTTCGCCGATCAGGAGCGCGAACAGCACCGCCAGCGGGATGGCAAAGATCAGGCTGGTCAGCCCGAATTTATAGGCATATTTGAGTCGCCCCATCAGGGCCATGCCCGGGGAGAAGATCGCTTCCATCGAATATCCTTTCTACATTTTTGATAAGGCACCGTCCCGTTCCGGATGCCTTGCGCGGCCATGCGGAACGGGACGGATACAGTTCATGCCGCGGACTCGGCCAGCGCCGCGCCCCCACCGATGGCCTTGCCCAGGATCGTCAGATCCTCGGTGGAAAGCACGTTGTTGACGTTGAGGATGATGACGAAACGTTCCTGCACCTTGCCCATGCCCTGGATGAAGTCGGTGCGGATCCGGGTGCCGAAGGAGGGTGGCGGTTCGATGTCCGTGCCGGCGATCTCCAGCACTTCGTTGACCGCGTCCACCACCACGCCGATCACCTGGGTTTCCGCTTCGGATGCCAGTTCCAGAATGACGATGCAGCTGCGCCGCGTGATCTGGCTGGGCTTGCCGCCAAAGCGGCTGGCCAGGTCGACCACCGGCACCACCGCACCGCGCAGGTTGATCACTCCGCGGATGAACTCCGGCATCATGGGCACGCTGGTCAGCTGCCCATACTCGATGATTTCCTTGATGTGGAGGATGCCGATGGCGAAGACCTCGCCGCCCAGCATGAAGGTCAGGTATTGCTGAAGCTCCTGGCCGGCATTCGCGGCCGGCAGGTTCTCCGAGGCTTTCACTAATGCATTCATCTCGCCCCCCGTTTCAGAAACGCACGAATTCGGCTTCAGCCACCGGCTCGGCGGCGGATTGCACGGCGTGGGCCAGTTTCTGGATGGGCGAAGTTGCTTTCGCTGCGGAATGGCGCAGGCTTGCGCCTGCCTGTTCGCCCACCTTGAAGAATCCCATCAGCTGCTGCAGCTGTTCGGCCTGGCCGCTCATCTCCTCGGCGGTGGCAGCGAGCTCCTCCGAGGCGCTGGCGTTCTGCTGGGTGGCCTGGTTCAGCTGGTTCATCGCTGCGTTCACCTGACCCACGC
>JAIBFA010000028.1 GCA_019459325.1 Thiobacillus sp. | reverse complement strand
GGTTGCGCAGTTGCCGCCCGAGCACGCGGCCTGACCCGTCTTTTTTGCTGTTTGCCATGCTGTCCGATCGCGCCCTCGCCGGGTTCCGTTCCGCCCTCGGCACCGATCGCGTGCTCGATGATGCCGCAACCCGCGCGCTGTATGCCTGCGACGAAACTCCGCGCCGGGTCGAGCCCGATGCCGTGCTGTTCCCCGCTTCGCACGACGAGGTGGCGGCGCTCGTGCGCATCGCGTTCGAGCAACGCATCCCGCTGACGCCGCGCGGCGCTGGCTCCGGCAACGTCGGCGGCGCGCTTCCTTCGCCCGGCAGCGTGGTCGTCAGTTTCGAGTGCATGCGGCGGGTGCTCGAATTCGATCCCGACAATCGGCTCATCGTCGTCGAGCCCGGCGTGGTCACCGAAGAGATCGACCGCATCGCCCGCGGCGCCGGCCTGTTCTACCCGCCCGATCCCGGCAGCAGCGCGTATTGCCGCATCGGCGGCAATCTTGCGATGAATGCCGCCGGCCCGCGCGCCGTCAAATACGGCGTCACCCGCGACTACGTGCTGGGCCTGCGCGCCGTCACCGGCAGCGGGCAGGAAATCCGCACCGGCTGCCGCACCACCAAGGGCGTCACCGGCTACGACCTCACCCGCCTGCTGGTCGGCTCCGGCGGCACCCTCGCCCTCATCACCGAAGCCACGCTGAAACTGCTGCCCGCGTCGGAAGCCGTCGCCACCCTGCGCGTGTGTTTCGCCAGCAACCGTGCCGCACTCGATGCGGTCAGCCGCGTCATGCACCAGGCCGTCATGCCCTGCGCGCTCGAATTCATGGACCACCGCGCCATCGATGCCATCCGCCCGACCGGTACGGCGGACGATCTGCCGCCCGGCACTCGCGCGTTGCTGATGGTCGAGGCCGACGGCGCAACGCAGGATCTGCCGCGCCAGATCGCCGCGCTGGAACAGGCGCTCGCCGGCGACGGCCTGCTCGAGACGAAGAGCGGCTTCACCCGCGAGGCCATCACCCAGCTGTGGACCGCACGCAAATCGCTGTCGCACGCGGTCAAGCAAATCGCCCCGCTCAAGATCAACGAGGACGTGGTGGTGCCGGTGTCGCAACTGGCCGACTTCGTCGACTTCATCGACCATACCGCCAACGCGCACCGGCTCGCTGTGGTGTCGTTCGGCCACGCCGGCAACGGCAACCTGCACGTCAACCTGATGGTGCACCCCGACGACGCCGACGAAATGGATCGCGCCCACCTGGCGCTCGACGCCATCATGCTGCGCGTGCTGGCGCTGGGCGGCACCCTTTCCGGCGAACACGGTATCGGCACCGAAAAACGCCGCTTCGTGCCGCAGGAAATCGACTCCGTCACGCTAGATCTGATGCGCGCGATCAAACGGCAATTCGATCCGCACGGCCTGCTCAACCCCGGCAAACTTTTTCCGGATTGAAATGCCCGCAGAGGCTTTACAAGCACGCAAGGCATCTATAGAATGCGCGGCTTCGTTGGGGGTATAGCTCAGCTGGGAGAGCGCTTGCATGGCATGCAAGAGGTCAGCGGTTCGATCCCGCTTACCTCCACCAACTAACAGGAAGTACGATGCACAGGCTTGGCGTCATCACCACATTGCTGGGGCTGATACTGAGTGTCGTCGGATTGATCGTTGGGTTCTGGAAAATGCTGAATGGCAGCGAGAACGCCGAAGTCTGGATCTCGCTGGTACCATTGGGTTTCGTCGGATTGTTGCTCGGCGTCACCTTGACCCAGCTTTCCAACAAGCAGTAGCGACGCAAGTCGTGCAGTAAACGTTGTTGGCGGTTCACGCCGCCGTCCGGGTCCCCATCGTCTAGAGGCCTAGGACACCGCCCTTTCACGGCGATAACCGGGGTTCGAATCCCCGTGGGGACGCCACAATCCTTCCCGGGTTGTGACAAAAAATCAGCTGTAAAAAATTTAGCGGCCCTGGCCGCTATTTTTATTTGTGCGTGGCGGTTATGTGGCCGCCGAAGACGAGGGGCCTCATCGCAGACCCACCCTAGCGGGACAAGAAACGGCGGCACGAGGCCGCCGTTATTACTTACTGAGCTAATCCTAATCTCATCAAGAGCGTTTCTTGTGACGCATAACGCCCAATCCAGCAAGGCCAATGCCAAGCAAGGCAAGGGAGGCAGGTTCGGGAACCGACCGCGCAGGAGCCATTGACGTCACCAGCATTCTGTCGCCCCCATAAGTGGTCAATTCGAAGTACCAAGTCCCAGTCGGCGGATTTGCAGAGCCGGGGCCAAAGGGACCAAAAGGATCGGCGAATTGGAAGCTCAAGAGGTTGAAGTCACCACCAGCGCCATTCCCACACGCTCCAGTGGTGGTACCGAATGTACAACCGTTGGTTAGTGGCTGGCCAATTAGCTCTTTGCCAAGGTCAAGTGAACTGGGGGCTGTAAAAAAAATACTAGAAAAGTCATTAAAGCCGAAGGTTCCATCACCGCCGTTCGACCCAGTAATCGTTATTCCAAGGCCAGAGACTGGTACAGGTGTAAATCCAGAAACGAGGATAGGGTTACCAATGAAAAAGAATTGTAGGGGAATGGAGTTCTGTGTTCCCACCTCCGGCAAACTCGAATTATCGAAGGTGATGAAACCTGTCGCGGATGCATTGTTACCGAAAGGGCTTCCGCTCCACTTTATGTCTAGAGTCATCAAACTTGCGGAAGCTGGATTGATGCCGCACAGCAACAGAGTTGCCGCCATAAGGAAGGTTTTCGAGATCTTTAGCATGGTTGATCCTCTTTGAGTTGGAAACTGTTCTGTTTGTGCGACACCTTAAAGCACATTCTGTGCCGTGATTTCATTTCATTGTTTTTAATGAGTATGCGGTTTTGCCATGTTTGTAGTATGTAAAATTATTCGACATTCTCGAGTTCCAAAGTCGGCGCCCAGTTTGCTCGACTGGTATAAGAGTCTGGATTTCAAAAGAGTCTGTTTTAGATACCCTCCTGCTTGTTACAGCCTTTTTGTCCTTTGTTAAACACCAGCGCAGCGCCTTGATGTGGCCATTCACTTTGGCGCTCTATGCTGGCGACTCCATCGCATCAAGCAGCCTGCTCAGATCGTCCAGCGTTGCGCCATCCTTGCGGGCTGCCTGTGTAGTTGCTCAATCAATTCGGACTTGATGCGCGGCTCGTGTTGGGCGGAAAAGCGGTGTGCCAGCCGATTGATGCGGGTCTGTAGCGGTTTGGCAAGACCCGCTATCCATTTCCAGATGCGGGTTAATGTTACTTGGTGATACTGGGTGATATTGATTGATGGCGCCCCGAAGACGAATCGAACGTCCGACCTACCCCTTAGGAGGGGGTTGCTCTATCCACTGAGCTACCGGGGCGTGGCGCGCATTCTACCGAATCCGGCGTGGATTACCGAGCCATCACGAATGCACCCGCTTGATGTACAAGCCGCATATGATGCGCGCAGGGAGAAGACATGCTGAAACTGATACTGGGTGGATTGGCAGCGCTGCTGCTGTTGGCGAGTGCGGTCTTGTGGATGCTGAGACCGGGTGCGCAGCGAACGGAGGGCAGCATGGCACCCGACTTCGCCTTGCAGGATCAGAACGGCAAGACACACCATCTGGGCGATTATGCGGGGCGCTGGCTGGTGCTGTATTTCTATCCGCGCGACGACACGCCGGGTTGCACCCGGGAAGCATGCCGTTTCCGGGATGACATCGGAATACTGGGCAAACTCGACGCGGCCGTGGTCGGGGTCAGTGTCGACGATACGAAATCGCACGCCGATTTCGCCCGCAAATATCAACTTCCGTTCCCGCTGCTGTCGGACCCTGACGGGAAAACCGCCACGGCGTACGACAGCCTGCTGAATCTTGGGCTCGTGCGTTTTGCCCGCCGCCATACTTTCATCATCGCGCCGGACGGTCGCATCGCTGCCCGCTTCGACAAAGTTGATCCCGCACGCCACGCCGAGGAAGTGGCCCAGACCCTGCAGGCCCTGCAACAGGCCGGAACGACCCCTGCAACCCAGCACCCGGGCAAATAATGGGCTACATATCAGTAATGATCTGATTACCCGTGCCCATGCCCAACCAACGCGCATTTTCCTTCACCATCGGAATCGCCTTTGTCGCCTTGATCGCCCTGATCTGCGGCCTGCTGCTAAACAGCCTGCTTCAATTGCAAACCCTGGGCACGCAATTTCGCATCGTCATCGAGCACCACAACCACAAGATCGACCTCATCACGCAAACCCAAGTGGCAGCGCATATCCGCACCGACAGTCTGTTCCGCATGGCGCTGGCCGATGATGCGTTCGAACGCGACGTCCATTTCATGGAATTCAACCGCGCCGGCTTTCTGGTCGGGAGCGGGCGCAAGGCGTTGCGCGAGCTCGGATTGACCCCCACCGAGCAGCGCAGCTTCGACGCCCAGACTCAACTGATCAACGACATCCAGACGGTGCAGGAACGCGTGATCGATCTGCTCAACGCCGATCGCAGTGCGGACGCACGCGAGGTTCTGGTGTGGGAAGCCATTCCCATCCATGAAACCTTCAACCGGCAGCTGGCCGATATGCGCAACGCCTATCATCGCGCCAACCTGATGGCCCAACGCCAGGCGCAAGAAACCTATCAGCGCGCGTTTTTTCTCACGCTGGCATTCGGTATCGCAGCGATTGCGCTGGCCTTGCTGATCGCCTGGAACACGGTCCGCAAGACTAGGCTGAAGTCGCAACAGATACGCGACCAACTGGCGGAGCTGGAAGTGTCGCGCGCTGCGCTACGCGAGGAGGCCACCCATGACCCGCTGACCGGGCTGGCCAACCGGCGGCTGTTCTACGACCGGCTGCACCAAGCGATCCGTCATGCCCATCGCTACGGCGGCAAGGTGGGTATCCTGTATGTGGACCTGGACCGCTTCAAGAACATCAACGATCAATATGGCCACCATGTGGGCGACGCGGTGCTGACCGAAGTGGCAAAACGTCTCACCTCCTGCACTCGCGACTCCGATTCGGTCGCGCGCTTGGGGGGCGATGAGTTCGTGGTATTGCTCGAAGGGGTGCAAGGACGTGAGGACTATCTCGCCGCCGCGCACAAAATCGAGGAGGCGCTGAATGCGAGCACGACGTTCTATGGACTCGACGTGGAAATCGCTGCCAGCATCGGCCATGCGATCTATCCCGACGACGGCAGCGACGAAGACACGCTGATGCGGGCCGCTGATGCCGCCATGTATCGGGTCAAATCCGGCGACGCGTCGGATCGTCAGAGCCACCTGTCATTCCAATAAAGCTCAGTGGGATTTGAGGCGCACGGCGACACGTTCGCGGCGCGCCTTGGAACTCCATATCCACACATACTGCACGCCGGATACCGCAGCGATCACAAACACGGTCACAAACAGCGGCTGCAGCCAGGCGGTCAGGTCGAGCAGCCCGGCCAGGCCCGCCAGCACCAGCGTCAACAATGCGAATTCGGCGAACATGTGCGTCTTGCCCAGCCAGGTGGGGTGAATCTCCAGATGCCCGGCCAGCCCGCGGTAGCTCAGCGCGCCCAGCACGATGATGCTGTCGCGCAGCAGGATCGCCAGCGTCACCCACAGCGGAATCGCCCCCGCCTGCGTCAGCATCACCAGCGTGACGACGCCCAGCGCCTTGTCGGCGACGGTGTCGAGCGCCGCGCCCAGTTGCGTCATCTGCTCGAGCCAGCGCGCCAGCAGGCCGTCGATACCGTCCGATACCGCGGCAGCAAGAAACAGCCAGCAGGCGGCTTCCCAGCGCTGGTTCAGGATCAGCCAGCCCACCACGGGCACGGCGGCGATCCGCAGCAGGCTGATGACGTTCGGCAGATTGAGTGCGCGTTCGCTCATGGCCGTACCGTACTCAACTGAGGGGCTGTCTGGCAAGCTCGTCCCACACCTTGTCGAGCCTTTTGGCCGACACCGGATAGGGCGTCTTCAGTTCCTGGGCGAAGAGCGATATCCGCAGTTCCTCCAGCTGCCAGCGGAAATCGTCGAGCGCTGCCGGGACCTCGGCCTTCACCTGCGCGCGCCGCGCCAGATACTTGTTCTGCAGCGTCAGCACGCCGGTCATGCCGCGAGAGTCGCGCTGCTCGGACGCGGGCAGTTTCTCCAGTCGCTTGAGGATGCCCCTCAGATAACGGGGCAAGTCCTTCAGGTGCGTCCACGGCGTCGCGGTGATGAAGTCCGCCGACACCAGCGCAGCGAGGTGCGCATGCTCGTCGCGCATCGCAGCGGTGAACTGCGGCTTGGCATTGAGCCGCGCCGCCACCTGCGCATGCAGGTCGAGAATCTCCGCCGCGTCGCGCAACAGCGCCTGCTTCACCACCGCAATTCTCGGCTTGGCGCGTTCCTTCTGCTTGCCGAAGGTTTTCGCGTCGCGCGGCGTATCGTCGTCGCCCAGCAGCGCGCGGGTGGCGATGGCATCGATGAGCGCCGCCCGCAGCTGTTCGGCGCTGCCGAAGTTGCGGTATTTCATCGCCAGGGCGGTTTCGCGCGACAGGTCCTTGTCGAGCTGCTTGAACTGGGCGGCGAGCGCGATGCGAAGCAGGCGCACCACGCCGCGCCGGGTTTCGGCTGCTGCCACGTCGGCAGCGTCGAGCAGGCGCAGGTCGACGCTCTCGCCGTTGTCGACAAGTGCCGGGTAGCCCATCAACTCGCGCCCGCCGCGTTTGAATTTCACCTGTTCCGGCAGGTCGCCGAAACTCCATTCGACGAGGCCGGTGCGCTCGAATTCGCTGTCCTCGGCACCGCCGCCGTAAGTGATGCGCGCCGCCCCGCCGAGCTGCTGGCGCAGTGCAGCGAGGTCGCGCCCGCTGGCAAGTTCCTGCCCACTGTCGTCGATCACACTGAGGTTCATCATGAGGTGCGCTGGCAGCTCGCCCTTCCACTCGTCAGGGTGAATGTCGGTGCCGGTCTTCTTGCGTATGAAAGCGCCCAGCGATGCGGTCAGCGTCTGCTCGCACGGTTTCGCCACCGAGAGGAAGGCCGTCACCGTATCGGGCAGCGGGATCAGCGGGCGGCGCTTGTCCTTGGGCAGCGACTTCAGCAGCAGGGTGAGCTTTTCTCGAATGAGCCCGGGCACCAGCCAGTCGATCTGCGCCGCTTCGATGCGGTTGAGCAGGTACAGCGGCAGATGCAGCGTCACGCCGTCAAGCGGGTGGCCGGGCTCGAAGCGGTATTTGAGCTTGCACGCCACGCCGTCGACCAGCATCGTCTCGGGAAACAGCGTGTGGTCGGCGCCGAGTCCCTCGCCGAGGATGTCCTCGCGCTGCAGGAACAGGATCTTGGGGTTGGCGGTTTCGGCTTCCGCACGCCATTGCTCGAACGCTGCGCCGTTGTGGAGGTCGTGCGGAACGCGCGCGTCGAACACGCGGAAGATGCGCTCCTCGTCCAGCCACACGCCCGATTTTCTGGCCTTGTGTTCGAGGTCTTCGATTTCCTTGACCAGCGCGCGGTTGTGGGCGAACCACGGTGCCTTCGTGTCGTATTCCCCGCTCACCAGCGCGCCGCGGATGAAGAGTTCGCGCGACAGCACCGGATCGATCGGGCCGTAATGGATCTTGCGGCGCGGCACCAGGGTGATGCCGTACAGGCTCACGCGCTCGAACGCCACCACGCGCGCGCCGTCCTTTTCCCAGTGCGGCTCGATGAACATGCGGGTGAGCAGATGACGCCCCGCCGCCTCGATCCATTCGGGCCGCACCTCGGCGACGGTGCGCGCAAGCAGCCGCCCGGTGTCGGTGAGCTCGGCCGCCATGATCCACTTCGGGCCCTTCTTCGCCAGTGCCGAACCGGGGTGAATCGACAGCTTGATGCCGCGCGCGCCCTGGTAGTTGCCCTCGCCGGGCTTGGGCCGTGCCTTCGCATCGTCGGACTTGAATCCGATGTTGCCCAAAAGACCCGTGAGTAGCGCCTGATGGATCGCATCGTAGCCGGCGTCCTTCTCGTTCTCGCGCAGACCCAGTTCGGCGACCTGCGCGTGCAGCTGGCCGTGGATGTCGCGCCATTCGCGCATGCGTCGCGGCGACAGGAAATGGTCCTGCAGCAGCGTCTGCAGCTGGCGGTTGGTTTTCTTGTGCAGCACCTGCTCCTCGTACCAGCGCCACAGCTTCAGCCAGCCCATGAAGTCGGAGCGCTCGTCGGCGAACAGCTTGTGCTTCTCGTCGGCCGCCTGCGCGCGTTCCATCGGGCGGTCGCGCGGGTCCTGCACCGACAGGGCGCTGGCGATGATCAGCACTTCGCGCACGCAGCGCTGCTGTTCCGCCGCCAGCAGCATCCTCGCGATGCGCGGATCGAGCGGCAGCTTGGCGAGTTTGGAGCCGATTTTGGTCAGTTGGCCCTGCTCATCGAGCGCATGCAGCTCGGCCAGCAGCTGGTAGCCGTCGGTGACGAGCCGGGAACTGGGCGGGTCGATGAAGGGAAAGCCCACCACGTCACCCAGCCCGAGCGACTTCATGCGCAGGATGACGCCGGCGAGCGAGGAGCGCAGCAGTTCGGGATCGGTGAAGCGCGGACGATTGCCGAAATCGGCCTCGTCGTAGAGGCGGATGCAGACGCCGTCGGCCACCCGTCCGCAGCGCCCGGCGCGCTGGTTGGCCGAGGCCTGCGACACCTTCTCGATCAGCAGCTGCTCGACCTTGTTCCTCGCCGAATAACGCTTCACCCGCGCGGTGCCTGGATCGATCACGTAGCGGATGCCCGGCACCGTGAGCGAGGTTTCCGCGACGTTGGTCGCGAGCACGATGCGCCGCAGGGCGGAAGTCGGCTTGAAGATCGCGTCCTGCTCGGCCACCGACAGGCGGGAAAACAGCGGCAGGATTTCGGTGCCGGGCGGGTGGTGCTTCCTCAGCGCCTCGGCGGTGTCGCGGATTTCGCGCTCGCCCGGCAGGAACACCAGGATGTCGCCGGGGCCCACGCGCGCCAGTTCGTCGGTGGCGTCGAGGATGGCTGCGATCTGGTCAGGGGCGTCCTTGTCTTTTTTCTCGCGCTCGCCCTTGGCCGGCGTGGCGGGCTCCTCGCGCTCGATCGGCCGCCAGCGGATTTCCACCGGATAGGTGCGCCCCGACACCTCGATCACCGGCGCGTCGTTGAAGTGCTTCGAGAACCGCTCGGCGTCGATGGTGGCGGAGGTGATGACCACGCGCAGGTCGTCGCGCTTCTCCACCAGCGTCTTCAGGTAGCCGAGCAGAAAATCGATGTTGAGGCTGCGCTCGTGCGCCTCGTCGATGATGATCGTGTCGTAGCGCGACAGCAGCGGATCGCCCTGGCTTTCGGCCAAGAGGATGCCGTCCGTCATCACCTTGATCGCGGTATCGTGGCGCACGGTGTCGGTGAAGCGCACCTTGTAGCCGACGATGCCGCCCAGTTCGCCGCCCAGCTCCTGGGCGATGCGTGCCGCCACCGAGCGCGCGGCGATGCGGCGCGGCTGGGTACAGCCGATCAGTTTCCCCGGGCGAGCCACCGCTGATCCAAGCCGTGCCTCCAGGCACATCTTGGGAATCTGCGTGGTCTTGCCCGAGCCGGTCTCGCCGCACAGGATCAGCACGCGGTTGGCCTGTAGCGCGGCGAGGATGTCATCGCGGCGCGCACTGACCGGAAGGTCAGGATAGGAAATCCGGCCCGGCAGGTCGGGATAAGTGATGTGCAAGGCGTTACTTGTTCTGGATGTATTTGACGTCATCGAAGGTTTCCAGCCAGACCGGCCGGTACACCGCCATCACGGTGATCGCCATGCCGGTGGTAAACGCTTCGGCCCAGCTGATCAGCAGGGTGGCATACGGCGTGTAGTGGGTGAGCAGGTAATCGAGCGTGTACGTGCCGGAGACGGTCATCAACGCGGTGGTGGCGAGACCGATCGCCGCCACCGACAGCGCGGCGCCAAAAAAGCCGTTGCCCAGCACGTACACGAAGAAATGGTTCGGCAGGCGGCGGTCCAGCAGGCGGAATATGCCCCAGCTCACGGCTGCGGGCAGCGCCGCCACCAGCAGCGCGTCGACGCCCAGCGCGTTCCAGCTGCCGCGCCCGAACGCCGCGTTCGCCAGCAGAATCAGTGCGCCGGCAAAGGTGGCGCGCCAGAAGCCGAACATCAGCGTCAGCGCCGCCACGCCATAAAAGTGAAACGTCAGCCCCGGCTTGATACCGGTACGTATCTGCCACAGCGCCAGCAACGCCACGGTGGCGCCGAGAAACAGGTTCAGTTTCTGCGGCTCGGCAAGACGGCGCCAGTCGCCCGACATCAGCCAGCGCCAGGCCAGGAAGGCCAGCCCGAGCCAGCCGATCAGATAAAAGGATTCGGGCAACAGTGATGCGGACAGGCCCGGCGCGGTAAAATTCATGAGCGGATTTTACGCGATGCGCCCGTCCGCACCCTTAATCGAGACCTTCGAGCCCACGCCATGTCCGCAGCCAAATCCCCCAACGCCCCGCTCCGCGACGAGGAGATCGATGAACTGGCCGACCTGGTCGATCTCATCGACGAGCGCACCGACGTGCCGATTTCGCTCGAAGGCCTCGACGGCTTCATTACCGCGCTGGTCTGCAGCCCGCGCGCCATCCCCCCCGAGGAGTATTTCCCGGTGCTGCTCGACCGCGCCGACGGCCTGGCCACGGTGTTCGAGGACGAGGCCGACGAGGCGCGCTTCCTGGCGCTGTTCGCGCGCCGCCGCAACGAGATCGCCCGCGCACTCGCCGCGCCGATCGAAAACCTGGCCGACCCCAAGGCGCTGTCGCCGCTGGTCATGGACTGGAATGGCCTGCTGGCCGAACTGCCCCCGGCCGAAGCCAAGCGGCTGAAGGATGCCGGCATCCCGCCCTATGCCCAGCTGTGGGCCGCCGGCTTCCTGCTGGCGGTGGAGCACTGGGAAGACGATTGGGCCCTGCCCGCCGACAGCAAGGACGAAGCCTTCGTGGACGAAGTGCTCGATCCGTTCTATGTGCTGACGTCCCCGCTCGACGAACTCACACCCGAAGAACGCACCATCCGCCGCGAAGATCACCTCGCCCTCGCCCTCTGGGGCGCCTACGAACTGCGCGAATTCTGGCTCGACCGCGGCCAGGCCCCGCGCCACTGATTACTTGTAACTTGAACCGTGTAACGTGCGTCTGACATGAAACTCGTCCTCTTCGATCTCGACAACACCCTGCTCGCCGGCGACTCCGACTACGAGTGGGGACAATTCCTCATCGCCAAAGGCGCGGTCGACGGCCCCCATTACGAAGCCAAGAACAAGGCGTTCTACGAGGACTACAAGGCCGGACGGCTGGATATCTATGCCTTCCTCGCGTTTGCCCTGCGTCCGCTCGCCACCCACACGCGCGAACAGCTCGACGCCTGGCATGCCGAATACATGGAAACGCGCATCCGTCCGATGATCACCCAGGCCGCGCGCGATCTCGTCAACAAGCACCTGGACGAGGCCGACCTGATCGCCGTCATTACTGCCACCAACAGCTTCGTCACCCGCCCGATCGCCCAGGAATTCGGCATCCCGCACCTGATCGCCACCGATCCCGAGGAAATCGATGGCCGCTTCACCGGCGAAGTGTCGGGCACCCCCTGCTTCCGCGAAGGCAAAGTCATCCGCCTCGAACACTTCCTCGAAGCCCACGGTACCCGGCTGGACTGCCTCGACACCAGCTGGTTCTACAGCGACTCGCACAACGATCTGCCGCTGCTGGAAAAGGTCCGCCATCCGGTCGCTGTCGATCCCGACCCCACTCTGCTTGCGCACGCCGAGACCCGGGGCTGGCCGGTCATCACTTTGCGCCACCCATCATGCAAATAATGAAGGCTGCTGCTGTGGATCGATCGCCCCTGTCCACCCCCACCACGCTTGCCGAAAGCGTCGCCCAACAACGTGAATCGCTGGCCAATCTGCTGCGCGAACCGCTGGCGCTGGCCGCACAGGCCTGCAGCCGGGCGTGGCCGAGCCGCGCCGGACTGAACGCCGCGCTGGCGCATGCGCTCAATGGCCTGCCTGCGTGCAAATACATGTATGCGCTGGACACCCGCGCGGTTCAGCTCTCCGACAACATCACCCGCGAGGGCCTGATCGAGATCGACTACAACCGCGACCGTTCCAACCGCCCCTACATGAACGAAGCGGTGCCGAACCAGGGCTTTCTGCTGTCGCAGGCCTACATCAGCCTGCGCGCCAAGCGGCCGTCGCTCACCGCGATCCAGATCGTGCGCGACGACGACGGGCGGGTACTCGGCTTCGTCGGCGCCGACTTCGACCTGCGCGACCTCCCGATCACCGGCAGGCTGTACGACGAGCCCACCTACTGGCGGCAGATCAAGGGCGACCCGGCGATTCGCGGCGCGGTGTTCCACCAGACGCGCAGCGACAGCCAGATGGACCTGCATCTCGACACCGTGCTGGGGGTGATGGAGGAATTGATGACCGACCGCGGCATCTTCCACGGCAAGCTGCATTTTTCCAGCAGCCGCGCAACCATCTGGCTGGTCGACGATCCGTATTACTACCGGCTGCTCGACATCGACGCGCTGACCGACCCCGACACCTGCCTGACCTACCCGCGCCGCCCCTACCCGAACACAGCCGCGGTGCCGAAGGACAAGATCCGCCCGGTGCTCGACGGCCTGCGTGCGCTGCGCTTCATGGACGAGACCTTCTACTTGCGCGCCGGCTCGCTCAACATCTTCAACGGCATGGTCGGCCTCACCTTCTCGTGCGACGGTTCACACTACCTGCCGTGGGACGAATTTCTCAGCAAGGGCTACGACTTCTGGGCCAGCGGCAAGGCGCTCGGCTGATTGATCGGGCCGGTGGCCGAATACCCCTGACTGCAATAGCTTGAATCGCACGCCCCCGGCGAAGGATAATGCGGTATTGCGCCGGATCAGCCCATTTTGGAAACCTACCTCCTCATCCTCATTTCCACGGTGTTCGTGAACAACATCGTGATGGCCAAGATTCTCGGCCTGTGCCCCTTCATGGGCGTGTCGAAGAAACTCGAAACGGCGATCGGCATGGGGCTGGCGACGACCTTCGTGCTGACGCTGGCCTCCGGCGCCAGCTACCTCATCAACGAATACCTGCTCGGCACCGAGCTGTTCTACCTGCGCACGCTGTCGTTCATCGTGGTGATCGCCGGCATCGTCCAATTTACCGAGATGTTCATCCACAAGACCAGCCCGCTGCTGTACCAGGTGCTGGGCATCTATCTGCCGCTGATCACCACCAACTGCGCGGTGCTGGGGATTCCGCTGCTCAACGTGCAGGAGCAGCACAACTTCGTCGAATCGCTGTTCTTCGGAGCCGGCGGCGCGATCGGATTCACGCTGGTTCTGATCCTATTCGCCGGTATCCGCGAGCGCCTCGACACCTGTGACGTGCCGTCGCCGTTCAAGGGCACCAGCATCGCGATGATCACCGCCGGCCTGATGTCCCTCGCCTTCATGGGCTTCTCCGGGCTGGTCAAATAATGCTGACCGCCATTCTGGTGATGGTCGCCATCGCGGTCGTGATCGGCCTGGTGCTGGGCTGGTCGGCGATCCGCTTCAAGGTGGAGGGGAATCCGCTGGCGGAGAAGATCGACGCCATCCTGCCGCAGACGCAATGCGGCCAGTGCGGTTTTCCCGGTTGTCGCCCCTATGCCGAAGCGATCGCCAAGGGCGAGGCCGACATCAACCAGTGCCCGCCGGGCGGCGAGGAAGGCGTGAAGAAACTCGCCGAACTGCTGGGCGTGGAGCCCAAGCCGCTCGACGAAACCCACGGCATCCCCAAGCCGAAATCGGTGGCCTTCATCGACGAACAGACCTGCATCGGCTGCACCCTGTGCATCCAGGCCTGTCCGGTCGACGCGATCTCCGGCGCTGCCAAGCAGATGCACACCATCATCGCAGCCGAGTGCACCGGCTGCGAGCTCTGCCTGCCGCCCTGCCCGGTCGACTGCATCACCATGGTGCCGCTCGCTGAAGACCTGCCGCACTGGAAATGGAAGCATCCGGTCGTGATGCTCAAAGAAGTGTCATGAGCCGCGAACTCTTCAAGTTCAAGGGCGGGGTGCACCCGCCCGAACACAAGGCGGAATCGAACACGCGCCCGATTCACGCCGCGCCGCTGCCGAAAAAACTGGTCATCCCGCTGCGCCAGCACATCGGCAGCCCGGCCAAACCGATGGTCAACGTGGGCGATCGCGTGCTGAAGGGCCAGATGATCGGCGCGGCGGACGGCTATATCTCGGCCGCTGTTCATGCGTCGAGTTCAGGCATCGTCAGCGCGATCGGTCCGGCCGTCGTGCCGCATGTCTCGGGTTTGCCGGATGACTGCATCACGATCGAGACCGACGGTCGCGACGAATGGATCGTCCACGCGCCGATCGACTACCGTGCGATGGAACCGGCCGACCTGCGCATGCGCCTGCGCGACATGGGACTGGCCGGCCTCGGCGGCGCAGTGTTTCCCAGCGCGGTCAAGCTCGACCCCGGCGCGACCCACCCCTGCCCCACGCTGATCCTCAACGGCGGCGAATGCGAGCCGTGGATCACCTGCGACGACGTGCTGATGCGCCACCACGCCGACGAAATCCTGGAGGGCGTCGCAGTGATGCGTCACCTGCTGGGCAGCACGGAAATTCTGGTTGGCATCGAGGACAACAAGCCCGAGGCCATCGCCGCGATGCAGGCCGCCGCGCAGAAAATGGACTTTGCGATTGAAGTCGTCGCGGTGCCGGCGCGTTACCCCGGCGGCGGCGCCAAGCAGATGATCCAGGTGCTCACCGGCAAGGAAGTGCCATCCGGCAAGCTCTCCACCGACATCGGCATCCAGGTCTTCAACGTCGGCACCGCCCATGCGCTGGCGCGCGCGGTGCACCATGGCGAGCCGCTGATCTCGCGGCTGGTCACCGTCACCGGCCACGTTCTGCGCCCGCAGAATTTCGAGGTGCTGATCGGCACGCCGATGCATACGCTGATCACCCTGGCGGGCGACCGCGACGGCACCACCGGCGTGCTGATGGGCGGGCCGATGATGGGCATGCCGATGCCCGATCTCGAGGTGCCGGTGGTCAAGGCCACCAACTGCATCCTGGTGAAGTCAAACGACCTGTTCCCGCCTCTGCCCAAGGCGCTGCCGTGCATCCGCTGCACCCGTTGCGCCGATGCCTGCCCGGCCGAACTGCAGCCGCAGGAACTGTTCCGCTTTGCCAAGGCCGGCGACTTCGGACGCGCGCAGGAATACCACCTGTTCGACTGCATCGAGTGCGGCTGCTGCAGCTATGTCTGCCCCAGCCATATCCCGCTGGTCGATTTCTATCGCTACGCCAAGAGCGAAATCTGGGCGCGCGAAAAAGAGAAGCGCGCCGCCGACCTGGCGCGCGAGCGCCATGAATTCCGCCAGTTCCGGCTGGAGCGCGAGAAGAAGGAAAAGGCCGAAAAGCTTGCCGCCAAGGCGCAGGCCAAGCGTGCCGAACTCGCCGCAGCGCCCGCGACCGCGGGGGCCCCGGATGTCGACGCCAAGAAGGCCCTGATCGCCGCCGCGCTGGCGCGCGCGCAGGCGAAAAAAGCCGAGGTCGCGCCGAAGAACGTCGACCACCTGCCGCCCGACACCCAGCGCGAGATCGAGGAAATCGAGGCGCGCCGGGCTAAAATCCGCGAACTGGCGCATCAGCCGCTGGAATCAGAAGAGAAGAAGCCCTGATGCCCTCTCCATTTATTCTCGACCGCAGCAGCGTCACCCAGGTCATGGCCTGGGTGCTGGCCGCGCTGCTGCCCGGCATCCTGGTGTATGTCTGGCTGTTCGGCCCGGGCATCCTGGTCACGCTGGCGCTGGCCACCGTGACTGCGCTCGCGGCCGAAGCGGCCATGCTGAAGGCGCGCGGCTATCCGGCTAAGCCCTTCCTCCTCGATCTGTCGGCCATCGTCACTGCCTGGCTCCTGGCGCTGTCGCTGCCGTCGCTGGCGCCGTGGTGGCTGATCGTCACCGGCACGCTGTTCGCCATCGTGGTGGCCAAGCACCTGTATGGCGGACTGGGGCAGAACATCTTCAATCCGGCGATGGTCGGCTATGCGGTGCTGATCGTGTCCTTCCCGGTGCAGATGACGCAATGGGCAGGCCCGCTTGAACTGACCGCGACGCCGCTCACGCTGGCACAAAGCGCGAGCGTGATTTTCGGCGGCGACGTGCCGAAGGCCACGCTCGACGCGGTGACCATGGCCACCCCGCTGGATGCCCTGCGAACGGGGCTGCTGCAGCAACTGACGGTCGACGAAATCATGACCCACTCCATCTTCGGCCACTATGGCGGGGTGGGTTTCGAGTGGCTGGCGGGCGCCTTCCTGCTCGGCGGCCTGGTGCTGTGGGCGCTGCGCATCATCAGCTGGCAGGTGCCGCTGGCGTTTCTCGCCGGCGTCTGGCTGGCTGCCGGCTTCCTGCATTTCTTCGACGCCGGTCGCTTCGGTGCGCCCTGGTTCCACCTGTTCGCGCCGTCGGTGATGCTGGGCGCCTTCTTCATCGCCACCGATCCGGTATCGGGCGCGACCACGCCGCGCGGCAAGCTGATTTTCGGCTTCGGCGCGGGCCTGCTCACCATCATCATCCGCACCTGGGGCGGCTACCCTGACGGGGTGGCCTTCGCGATCCTGCTGATGAATCTGTGCGTGCCGCTGATCGACCAGTTCACCCAGCCGCGCGTATATGGCGAGACGAAAAAGGCGCCGCCGGCATGAGTTCACCGATTCCCGCCGCGCTGCGTAATGCCCTGCGCACCGGCACGATCCTGTTCGTGTTCGCGCTCATCGGCACCGCGCTGCTCGCATTCACCCATGACCGCACCGAGCCGACCATCACCCGTGGCCAGCTAGCCGCAAAGCGCGCGCTCCTGAGCCAGGTGCTGCCCGCTGAACTCTACGACAATGACCTGCTGTCCAGCCAGCAAAGCGTGCCGCCCGATGACCTGCTGGGCACGCGCCAACCCTCCACGATGTGGCTGGCGCGCCGCGGCGGCGAGTTCAGCGGCGTGGTGCTGGAAGCCGTCGCGCCCGACGGCTACAGCGGCGATATTTCCCTGTTGATCGGGATTGATGCGGACGGAACCGTAACCGGCGTGCGCGTCACCGCCCATCGCGAGACGCCGGGGCTGGGCGATTACATCGATCGCGCCAAGAGCGCATGGATCGACCAGTTTGCGGGGAAATCGCTCACTCATCCGGCGCCCAAACACTGGAAAGTCGCCAAGGACGGCGGCGCCTTCGACGCCCGTGCCGGCGCCACCATCACCCCGCGCGCGGTGGTCAAAGCCGTCCGGAGCGCGCTCGATTATTTTGCGCGGCACCGCGCGACATTCGTCGCGCCGCTCCCCGCCAGGGAGGCCAAGCCGGTCAAGGAGAAAAGCACATGATGACGATGGATGAATTCCGCAGCCTGTTTCACAACGGCCTCATCAAGCAGAACACCGGCCTGGTGCAGTTGCTCGGGCTGTGCCCGCTGCTGGCGATCAGCAACAATGTGGTCAATGCGTTGTCGCTGGGGCTGGCGACCATGCTGGTGATGGCCGCCTCCAGCGGGGCGGTGTCGGGCGTGCGCCATTTCGTGCCAAACGAGATCCGCATTCCCGTGTTCGTCCTCATCATCGCCGCGCTGGTCACGGTAATCGATCTGGCGATGAATGCGTTCGTGCATCCCCTGTATCTGGTGCTCGGGATTTTCATTCCGCTGATCACCACCAACTGCATCGTGCTGGCGCGTGCCGACGCATTCGCTTCCAAGAATCATCCGCTGCACAGCGTGGTCGACGCCGTGGCAATGGGCCTGGGCCTGACGATGGTGCTGGTGGTGCTGGGCGGCATGCGCGAACTCGCCGGTCAGGGCACGCTGCTGTCGGGCATCGACCTGGTGTTCGGCGAGGAATCCAAGCAATTCGTGCTGCATGTGCTGCCCGATTACCAGGGCTTTCTGCTCGCCATCCTGCCGCCCGGCGCCTTCATTGCGCTGGGGCTTTTGATCGCCGCACACAACTGGCAGAAGGCCCGCGCCGAGCGGCGCGTCCATGCCGCCGCGCCGATGCCGGCATGAAGCCGCCGCTGAAGCGGCGCGTGCCCAAACCGCGCAATCCCTATGTGCCGCTGGTGCTCGCCCGCAAGGCCGGCGAGCATGAAAAAACGCCGGGTGCCAAACGCCAGGCCGCCAAGCAGGCCTTGAAAAAGCGCCTCGCCGAACAGTGAGCCGGGCACGATGAACGCCGCACCATGAATTCTGCGAAGCGCCACGACATCTTCAGCCGCCTGCGTGCGGCCAACCCGCATCCCACCACCGAGCTCGAATACACGACGCCATTCGAACTGCTGGTGGCGGTGGTGCTGTCGGCGCAATCCACCGACAAGGGCGTGAACCTGGCGACGCGCAGACTATTCCCGGTGGCCAACACGCCCGAGGCGATTTACGCGCTGGGCGAGGCAGGACTCGCCGACTTCATCCGAACCATCGGGCTCTACAAAAGCAAGGCGAAGCATCTGATCGCCGCCTGCCGCATGCTGATCGAACAGCACGGCAGCCAGGTGCCCACGGAGCGCGCCGCACTCGAGGCGCTGCCGGGCGTGGGCCGCAAGACCGCCAACGTGATCCTCAACACCGCGTTCGGCCAGCCGACGATGGCGGTCGACACCCACATCTTTCGCGTCTCCAACCGCATCGGCCTCGCCCCCGGCAAGACCGTGCTGGAAGTCGAGAAGAAGCTGCTGAAGACCATTCCCGACGAGTTCCGGGTCGACGCGCATCACTGGCTGATCCTGCATGGACGCTATGTCTGTCAGGCAAGAAAGCCGAAATGCGGCGAGTGCATCATTGCGGACCTGTGCGAGTACAAGGACAAGACATGGCCCGCGCCCGCCGCCGAAACGGGAAAGCGGACACGCAAGGCCCGGACTGCCCTCACCGCACGCGCGCCCCGCAAGCGGGCGAAAGCGTAACTTCGGCCGACTCATGTTCAACCCCAGCCGCGATCAGGTTCGCCAGTTCTTCTTCGACGTGTGGGCGAAATACCGTGCCGGCCAGCCGCTGGCGGGGGCAGAGCAGCCTGCGCTCGACGCCGTGCTGGCGCATCCCGAGTACCACGCGCTGCTCGATCAGCCGGATCGCTACAGGGAGCGGGATTACCTGCCGGAATCCGGCGAAACCAACCCCTTCCTGCATCTTTCCATGCACCTGGCGATTGCCGAACAGCTGTCGGTCGACCAGCCGCCAGGCATCCGCGAACGGTATCAGCAATTGCTCAAGCGCTCCGGCAACGAAATGGATGCCCAGCACGCCATCATGGACTGCCTGGGGGAAATGATCTGGCAGGTGCAGCGTTACCAGACCGCGTTCGATTCGGCGGCCTATTTGCGCTGTCTGGACCTCAAGCTCGGCAACGCCTGAGTGGTTTTGGCCGCGGATAGTACATCCGTGTAACCGGCCTTCATTTTGTCGAGATCCTGTCGATACCTTAATTGAACGCATGCCGTAGGCCCTCACGACGTCTGCTTCATGTCAACTCTCCCCCACGGTCATTGTCGATCCGGAAGGCTCCAGACTCGCCCCGCCGCGCAGTCACCAGGGCGCACTCGCTTCATCGAAACAGGTTGATTGATGACACAAGTTGAACAACTGAAACTCAGCGGCCAGTTGCCTTCGCCCAGGGGGATCGCACTCGCGGTACTTGAATTGTCCCGCCGCGAGAACACGACGCTGGGTGAGATTGCACGGGTCGTGCAGACCGATCCCGCGCTCTCCGGGCGGTTGATCAAGCTGGCCAACACGGCTTCGCACATCGCACGTCCGGTGGTATCGGTTCAGGAAGCCGTCGTGCGGCAGGGCATTGCGACAGTGCGCCATCTGGCGCTGGGATTCTCGCTGGTGGACCAGTACCGCGACGGCGCCTGCGAGGCATTTGACTACAAGGCATACTGGTCGCATTCGCTGCTGATGGCACTGAGCATGCAGGCCCTGGGCGCGCGGGTGCATGTGGCGGCTGCGGACGAACTGTTCGTCTGTGGCCTGCTGGCGCAAGTGGGCAAGCTGGCGCTGGCGACGGCGTACCCCGACGAATACAACATGGTCCTGATGGCGCTCCATGCGAACCCCACGCAAGCGATCATCGTCCATGAACGGAATCGCCTGGAAACCGACCATATCGAAATGGGCATCGTCATGATGTCCGACTGGGGCATGCCCAAGGTCTTCACCGGACCGCTGACCCACTACGAAGACCCCGATCATCAGAACTATGGCCATGATTCGCGCGCCAACAGCCTGATGCTGATGCTGCGCTTGTCGCATCGACTGGCTGATCTCGGGCTGGCCCATGCCGATGTGCGCCCCAAGCTGCTGAAGGAATGGATGACGCTGGCAGTCGAGCTCGACATTCCGCAGGAAGCCGCTGGACGCTTCATCGACGAAGTCATCGACAGCTGGCGGGAATGGAGCGAACTGCTGAGGATTCCGGCTGCTGCGCTACCGTCGTTTGCTGAAATCTGCCACGGCCACCACGAGTCCGCGGAAGGCGCGGCGGAAACGGATATGCCGCTGCGCATCGTGGTGGCGAATGGCAACGCCATCAACCGCCGCAAAACCATGGCCTTGCTGGCCGAGAACAGCGAGCACACCATCTATCCGGCCGAAAACGGCAACACTGCGCTGGCACTGGCGATGGAAGTGCTGCCCCACGTCATCATCGCGCATGTCGACCTGCCGCTGCTCGACGGCCTGGAGTTGTGCCAGGCCCTGCGCGCGACCGACGAAGGCCGCCGCATGCATATCCTGATGACGTCCGACGATCACGGTGAAGACCAGTTGACCCACGCCTACGAGGCAGGCGCCGATGGCTATTTACCCGCCACCCTCAGCGCCAAGGGTCTGCACACCCGGCTGCGTGCCGCACAGCGCCTGGTCATGCTGCAAACCGCCTGGGAAAAAGACCGCATGCAGTTGCGCCAGATCGCGGCCGAGCTGGCAGTGGCCAACCGGCGGTTGGCCACTGCCGCGCTGACCGACCTGCTGACCGGGCTGCCCAACCGCCGCTCGGCCATGGATCAGCTCGAGCAGGCCTGGAGCGCCGCTTCGCGCTCGGGACTGCCGCTTACGGTGATGGTGGTCGACATCGATCATTTCAAGTCGATCAACGACACCTACGGCCACGCTGCCGGCGACATGGTGTTGCGTGAGGCCGCGGCCATCCTGCGCACCTCGGCACGCCGCGAAGACAGCATCTGCCGCATCGGCGGAGAAGAATTCCTGGTCATTTGCCCCAACACCGATCTCCCTTCTGCGATGCAATCGGCCGAACGCCTGCGGGCGAATCTGAGCGCAAAACGGATTGCCATCGGGCAAACGGAAAAAACCCTCACCGTCAGCATCGGCGTGGCAACGCGCGAATCCGACACGCCCGACATGGACGCGCTGGTGAGCATCGCCGACCAGGCGCTGTATGCCGCCAAGGAGGCCGGCCGCAACCAGACCTGCACCCGGCAGCAGAGCCTGTTCCCCTGATCCTGCACAAACAGGACGCCCCGAAGCGCCCGGCCCGGCAATCCACCTCGCCTTGAGCGGCGCCTGAACGCGCTACAACGCGCGTGAAATCTTCCGCACCGTCTCATCCTCGGGATGCGGCTCGATCTGAAATCCCAGGGCTTCCACCAATTTCAGCATGGGGCGGTTGGTTTTCAGCACCTCGCCCTCCATCACCTTCAGGCCCTTGCCGCGTGCCACGTCCATCAGCACACCCATGAGTTTGTGGCCGATCCCCTGCTTCTGCCACTGATCGTTGACCACCAGGGCGAATTCGCAGGATTCACCGTCCGGATTGATGGCATAGCGTGCCACGCCCAACTCCACTTCGCGGCCATCGATCTCGGTCAGCGCCAGCAACGCCATTTCGCGCGTGTAGTCGATCTGGGTCAGGCGCGCCAGCATGGTAGGGGGAAGCTCGCTCACCGCATCCATGATACGGAAATATTTGGATTCCGCGGACAGGCTCTTCACGAAGCCTTGGGTCAGTTCGGCGTCTTCCGGGCGGATCGGACGGATCAGGACATCGTTGCCGCTGGGCAGCTGCCAGTGCGTCACCAGATGCGCCGGATAGGGGTGGATCGCCATGTGGCCGTAGCGGTCGGCCATCGGCACGCGTGGCGCGATGACGATGCGCGCATCCAGCGCCAGCGCGCCGTGCTCGTCCACCAGCAGGGGGTTGATGTCCATTTCCGCCAGCCAGGGCAGTTCGCAGACCATTTCCGACAGACGCAGCAGCACGTTCTCCAGCGCGTCCATATCAACCGGCGGGCGGTTGCGGAACGCACCGAGCAGGGTCGCCACGCGGGTGCGCTGGATCAAGTCGCGCGCCAGATAGCGATTGAGCGGCGGCAGGGTCACCGCGCGATCCTGGAAGGCCTCGACATCGACGCCGCCAGCACCGAACACGATCACCGGGCCCAGCACCGGGTCCGAGGTCATGCCCAGCAGCACCTCGCGCGCGTGCGGCCGAGCCACCATGGGCTCGACCACAATGCCATCGAGGATGGCGTCGGGGCGCAGGCGCTTCACATCGGCGAGCATCTCGCCGAAGGCGGCGCGCACCGCCTGGCCGCTCGACAAGCCGAGGCGCACGCCGTTGACGTCGGACTTGTGGGTGATGTCCGGCGAGTTGATCTTCATCGCCACCGGAAAGCCCATCTGCTGCGCCATCAGCATCGCTTCCATGGGATCGCGCGCGATCAGGGTCTGCGCAATCGGGATATGGAACGCCGCCAGCAGCGCCTTCGATTCCACCTCGTTCAGCAGGTGGCGGCCGTGCGCCAGGGCGCTCTCGATGATCAGGCGCGCACCTTCCACGTCCGGCTCGGCCTGCTGCGACAAGGGCCCCGGCGTCTGCATCAGCAGTCGCTGGTTCTCGTAGAAGGCGGAAAGGAAAGAGAACACCTCGACCGCCGGTTCCGGCGTGGTGAAGTAGGGAATCCCGGCCTGCTTGAACAGGCGCCGGCCCTCGTGCACCTGTGCCTCGCCCATCCAGCAGGTCAGCACCGGCTTGCTCGAAGTCTTCGCCACCTCGATCACGGCTTGGGCCGCTTCGGTCGGCCGTGTCATCGCCTGCGGCGTCAGCATCACCAGCACGCCGTCGACGTTGTCGTCGGCGAGGCAGGCGTCCACCGCCGCGCGATACCGCTCTGCGGTGGCGTCGCCGATGATGTCGAGCGGATTGGCCTGCGACCAGTTGGGCGGCAACACGCCGTTGAGCGCCGCGATCGTCGCCGGCGACAGCTCGGCCATGCGCACCCCCAGGTCCACTGCGAGGTCGGTGGCCATGACGCCGGGGCCGCCGCCGTTGGTGACGATGGCGAGGCGGTTGCCGGTGGGCTTGATGTGCGTGGACAGCGCACGTGCCGAGGCGAACAGCTGCAGGATGGTGTTGACCCGCACCACGCCGGCGCGCCGCACCAGCGCGTCGAATACCGCGTCCGATCCGACGAGCGCGCCGGTATGCGACTGCACCGCCTTGGCCCCCGTCGCGTGGCGCCCCACCTTGACCATGACGATGGGCTTGAAGCGGGACGTCGCACGCAATGCACTCATGAAGCGGCGCGCGTCGCGGATGCCCTCGATGTAGAGCAGGATGCCGCGGGTCTGGGTGTCGAAGGCGAGGTAGTCGAGAATCTCGCCGAAATCCAGGTCGGCCGATGCGCCGGTGGAGATCACGCTGGAAAAACCGATGCCGTTGGTTTCTGCCCAGTCCAGCATGGCGGTGCAGAGTGCGCCGGACTGCGACACCAGTGCGAGATCGCCGGACAGGGTCGCGCCCTGGCTGAAGGTGGCATTCAGCCCGATGGCGGGCCGCTGGATGCCCAGACAGTTGGGGCCGATGAAGCGGATGCCGTGTTTTTTAGCCACCGCCTTCACGCCGTCTTCCAGCGCCGCACCCTTCGCGCCCACCTCGCGAAAGCCGGCGGACAGCACGATGGCGTGGCGGATGCCGTGCTGTCCGCACGCCTCCATGATCTGCGCCACGGTCGGCGCCGGCGTGGCGATCAGCGCCAGCTCCGGCACCACCGGCAGCGCGCTGGCAGACGCGTAGCAGCGTACGCCGAACACCGTCTCGTGCTTGGGATTGACCGGGTAGACCTCGCCGCTGTAGCCGGCATTGCGCAGGTTCCTGAACAGGATGCCGGCGACCGAGTCCTCGCGTTCGCTGGCGCCGAAGACCGCCACCGAGCGGGCGTTGAACAGGGGGTGCAAATAGTGTTGGGGCATGGTTTGGCTGGGGACAGGTGGCTGCAAATCGGTCGGAGCGGGACGGCCTATGCTAGGCCATCCCCCGTTACCGCGCCATCTTGCCGAGCGTATAGTTTATGCATTCTCCTGCTACTGCGCGCCATGCATACCGCCTACATCACCCACCCGTCCTGCCTCAAACACAACATGGGCGACTGGCATCCGGAAAGCCCACAGCGCCTGCGCGCCATCGATGACCGGTTGCATGCCGCCCACCTGTTCGATTTTCTGGCGCACCACGAGGCCCCGCGGGTGCATCGCAGCCAGTTGCTGCGGGTACATGACTCCGCCTATATCGACACCGTCGAAGCTGCCTCGCCCTCCGAAGGTTTCCACGCGCTCGACCCCGACACCAGCATGAATCCGCATACGCTGGAGGCCGCCTTGCATGCCGCGGGCGGCGCAGTCATGGGAGTGGACCTAGTGATGCGCGGCGAAGTGAACAATGCCTTCGTTGCGGCCCGCCCGCCCGGCCACCACGCCACCCGCAGCCAGGCCATGGGCTTCTGTTTCTTCAACAACGTCGCCGTGGCCGCGGCGCACGCGCTCGAACAGCACGGCCTCGCACGCGTCGCCATCGTCGATTTCGACGTCCACCACGGCAACGGCACCGAGGACATCTTTCACGACGAGCCGCGCGTGATGCTCTGCTCCACCTTCCAGCACCCCTACTATCCCTACTGCGGCGCGGACACCGTGAGCGATCACGTCGTCAACGTGCCGCTGCCTGCCGGCACCGCCGGAAGCACCTACCGCGAAGCCTTCACCGCACAAATCATGCCGCGCCTGGAAGCCTTCCGCCCGCAGTTGCTGTTTTTTTCCGCCGGCTTCGATGGCCATCGCGAAGACGATATGGCGCAGTTCGGCCTGGTGGAAGCGGATTACATCTGGATTACCGAGCAGGTGATGGATGTGGCTGCACGCCACGCCGAAAGCCGCATCGTCTCCGTGCTCGAAGGCGGCTACGACCTCAGTTCCCTGGGGCGCAGCGTGGCGGCGCACATCAAGACCATGGCGGGTCTGTAAGCAGCCGTCCGGCCGCTGCAGACGCCAACTATCCGCTATACCCCGCCAGTTCCAGCGGCCAGCGTACCGCAGCCGCCACGGCGAGCGCGACACCGATGGAGAGCACGACCGAATAGAGCGCGTCGCGCCGGCCGAGCAGCTTCAGCATCATGGCGAAGGTGGACACGCAGGGCACGTAGAAGGTCAGGAACACCAGAAAGGTGGCGATCTGCGTGGTGTCGAGCACGCCGGCCAGTTCCTGCGTGCCGAGCGCGTGGAACACCATCAGCAGCGACAGCTCCTTGCGCAGCACGCCGAACAGGATCGGCACCCCCAGCGCCACCGGCAGCCCCAGCCACCACCCGGTCACCGGCGTCAGCACGAAATTGATCCAGGCGTCCATGCCGACATGGCCCATCAGCGCCAGCACCACGCTGCCCGCCACCAAGAGCGGCAGCACGATGGTGACGATGTCGCGGCTGCGCTCCCAGGTATTGGATAGCAGGGCGCGCAGGGTGGGCACGGCGTAGGCGGGAATCTCCTGGATCATACCGGGCGTGGTCTCGGGATAGCGACGCTTGAGCAGCTTGCCGACCAGGCTGACGACGATGGGGGCGAGCATGAACAGCGCGAACACGCCGAAGCCGCCGAGGTACTTGCCGCCGACCGCGAGGATGATGGCAGAGCGCGCCGAGCACGGCAGAAAGGTGATCAGGAGCGAAGCCACGGTGCGGTCGCGGCCGTGGGTGACGGCCGCGGTGGCGGCCAGCGCCGGCACGTTGCAGCCCAACCCCATCAGGAACGGCAGGGCGACGCCGCCGTGCAGGCCCAACCGATGGAAGCCGCGATCGACCACGAAGGCCACGCGGTGCATGATCCCCGACTCTTCCAGCCACACCAGCAGCAGCACCAGCGGGATCATGTAGGGGATGACGATGCCGGCCAGCCCGATGAAGCCGTCCAGCACGGCGCGGGCGACCACCCCCGCGAGGTCGGTCGGTTGCCACGGCTCGGCCCATTCGATCAGCCGGGCGACGGTCAGCGCGTCGAGAAACGCACTCACCTCGAACACGAACAGCAACACCAGCGCGAACACCGCCAGCGTGCCGACGAAGCCCCAGCGCGGATGCAGGAAGAGATCGTCCGCCCAGCGTTGCCAGCTCGGCTGTTCGCCCTCCTGGCCGGGGCGGGTCACCGCCTCGACCAGCAGGGCGGCGCGGTGATGCCGGTCGGCGTGGATTTCCTCGGCCAGCGGGCGCGGCAAGGCCGCGTCGGCGGCGCCGCGCGCCGCGAGCAGGGCCGCGTACTGGTCAGGGAAGTGCGCCTGCAATTCCTGCGCGAAGTAACCGTCGTTCTCCGCGAGTTGCTGCGTCAGCAAAGTCTCGGGCACCGCGAACGCCGCCGCCACCTTTGGCTGTCGGGCGATATCGGCGATGGGTCGCAATTGCGCCTCGATGTGCGCGCTGGGCGGATGGGCCGATGGCTGCGCGTGTGCATGCCGGGTATCGCGCGCAGTACGCACCACGGTGGAAAACAGGTCGGCCAGGCCGATGCCCATGTGCGCCACGGTCGGCGCCACCGGCGCACCCAGCCTGGTAGACAGGGCGCGCACGTTGATGAATCGCCGTCTGGAACGCGCCTCGTCCATGCGGTTGAGCGCAAACACCATCGGCCTGCCCAGTTGCATCAGCTCCAGCGCGAGTTCGAGGTCGCGCTCCAGCGCCGTGGCGTCCATCACCACCAGCAGCACGTCGGGTGCGACGAAAGCGCCTGCCGGCTGATGCGCCTCGTGCCGCGCGATGTCCGGCCAGCGGTCGCCCCACAGCAGATACTTCAGCGTCACGCACGCGTCTGCGTCCAGTTGGTGAAGGCCGTCGATGGCGGGCAGCGCGACCAGGGAAATCTGGTCGATACCCACCTCGACCAGGCATTCCTCATACGCGGGACCGATGCCGGCCAGGCGTTCGTGGCGGGTGGAGGTGCTGGCGGCGGCGCGGAAGATGCTGTGCTTGCCGCTGCCGGCGCGGCCGACGATCGCCACGCGAGGTCGCCTTGCACCGCGCAATCCTGGGCCGTGGAGGGGAAACGCTTGCGCGGACGAGGTCATTTATTAGCGACGTCTAACATGAGAATGTTTCTCATTTGTATGGGTTTCTGGCGTGACTGTCAATCCTCCATTGCCTGGATCAACGTCCGCGATCAGTCCATGGCGAACGCGCCCGATCCTGCGGACGGTCGATTCCCCTGCGTCTCGACCCCCAATCCCGTAGGCCAATAAAAAACGGGCGCGGCCTGATCGGCCG
>JAIBFA010000022.1 GCA_019459325.1 Thiobacillus sp. | reverse complement strand
CAAGGAAGTGCGCAAAAAATACTGGCAGTTCGAGTCGTCGTTCACCGTCAAAGCACCCCCCGTGCTGATCAATACGGTCCCCGGCTACGACCACATCAACATCGGCATCGGCGCCGAGATGATCTGCGGGTAAGGCCACGCGATGATCTGCTACGTGACGCCGAAGGAACACCTCGGCCTGCCGGACAAGGACGACGTCAAGGAAGGCATCATCACCTACAAGCTCGCGGCGCACGCGGCCGACTTGGCGAAGGGCCACCCCGGCGCGCAGATCCGCGACAACGCGTTGTCGAAAGCGCGCTTCGAATTCCGCTGGGACGACCAGTTCAACCTCGGTCTCGACCCCGACAAGGCGAAGTCCTTCCACGACGAGACGCTGCCCAAGGAGTCGGCCAAGGTCGCGCACTTCTGCTCGATGTGCGGCCCGCACTTCTGCTCGATGAAGATCACCCAGGACGTGCGGGAGTACGCGGCGAAGGAAGGACTTAACGAAGCCGACGCGCTGGCCAAGGGCATGGAAGTGAAGGCGGTGGAATTCGTGAAGCAGGGCGCCGAGGTCTACCGCAAGGTGTAATCCGCCCCGCGTATAATCCGCAGGCGCGCCCGTTTGGCGCGCCTTGTTTTATCCACGATCCGTCGCCATGACCGACCCCACCCTGCTGCTGCACGCCCTCATCCTCGGCCTGGTCGAAGGCATTACCGAATTCCTGCCGATCTCGAGCACCGGCCACCTGATCCTGGCGGGCCAGCTGCTGGGCTTCAACGGCGAGAAGGCGAAGGTATTCATGATCGCCATCCAGCTGGCGGCGATTTTTGCGGTGGTGTTCGAATACCGGGCGCGGCTCGGGCACGTGGCGGTGACCCTGCACACCGAACCGGCTTCACGGCGGCTGGCGATCAACCTGATGGCCGGCTTCCTGCCGGCGGCGGTGCTGGGCTTCCTGTTCTACAAGGAAATCAAGCATTACCTGTTCAACCCCATCGTGGTGGCGTCGGCACTGGTGATCGGCGGCGTGCTGATCCTGTGGGCGGAACGGCGCAAGCACGTGATCAGCACCCCCACGGTCGACGATCTCAACTGGCGCCGTGCGCTGGCGGTGGGCTTCGCGCAGGCGCTGGCGATGGTCCCCGGCACTTCGCGCTCGGGCGCGACCATCATCGGCGGCCTGTTCCTGGGCCTGTCCAGAAAAGCGGCGGCGGAGTTCTCGTTCTTCCTCGCCATCCCCACCATGTTCGCCGCCACGGCCTACGACCTCTACAAGAACTGGCAGTTGTTCGACGTGCACGACGTGCCGCTGTTCATGGTCGGCGGCGTGGCGTCGTTCGTCAGCGCCCTGATCGCGGTGCGCACACTGATCAAGTTCGTCAGCCGCCACGACTACACGCTGTTCGCCTGGTACCGCATCGTGTTCGGCGGTGTGGTGCTGGCCACCGCCTATAGCGGGCTGGTGGATTGGGGGATCACGCACTGAGCACGGTGATTTGATGGCGCAATAAAAACCGGCCGCGATTGCGGCCGGTTTGTTTTGACGAAGCAAGTTGCCTCGTGCGGGCGCAGCTCGTCGGGTTTATTTCAGGTTCATGCAGTTGGCGTAGTAAGTCACGGTGGCTGGCCAGTCGCTGAAGATGCCGAGTATGCCGACATCCTTCGCCAGCACGTCGAGCACGATCATCACGTCGCCTTCGCGTTCGATCGCCGAATCGATGGTCTGGTAGTAGAAACCGTTGTTGCCGTCGGCCAGGATGCCCGAGCGCTCCAGTGTCCAGGTGATGATGTCGAGCCCGGCAGCCTTGGCGTTGTGCGCATAGTCCGAGGGCACGATGCGGCCATTGCCGTCGACGTCGAGCAGCGCAAACAGCGGCGGCGCGACGACGTTGATGCCCTCGTCCTTGTAGCTGTGCAGCTCGGCAGCGCCCGGCAGCTCGGCAACCGTGTTGGCATCGTCCAGATACACCGCCTGCTTGCCGAAGGCGGGTTCCCTGGCGATCCAGTAGCGCACGTCGCGGATGTCGAAGGACTGCGCCCACACGTCCTGCGGGCGCACACCCAGGGCCTTGTACTCATCGATCATCTGCTGCGCGTAAGCTTCCTGTGTGTAGTCGCCGACGCCATCGCCGTCGCTGTCATACGGCATGGCTACGCTGGCGCTCTTCAGTTCGGGCGTCATTTTCACGCCCAGTTTTTTGAACAGCGCGATACTCTCCTTGTGGGTCATGAGCGTGCCGCTGCTGGGACCGGCGTAGAGGTCGGTGCGAAAGCTGGCGGTGCCGCCGAGATACTCGGCGACGGTGCGCGCGCGCGGGTTCGATGCATCCATCTTGCCGCGAAGCGTCTTGAACTCGGCCAGGGTGATATCGCTGGTGCGGCACTCGGCCGTTGCCGGCGCGACCAGTTTGCCGTCCGCGTCGAAAGCGGCGGGCGTGAACGGTTGCGTGCACTTGGCGGCCAGCGGCGTGGCGAGAATATTGGTGGTGGTGTGCAGGTCGTTCTGCGCATGGCGGCAGACCAGTTGCTTGTCCCGGGTAAACGTCACGCCGCATTCGACGATGCCCGCGCCCATGCGCGCCGCGGCCTCGTAGGACTCCTGCGTGTGTTCCGGGAACTGCATCGCCGCACCGCGGTGGCCGATCGAGAAATCGCGCTTGCGGAACGGGCCGTTGGCGCATTGCTGCAGCGAGCGCTTGAGCTTGCCGTCTTGCATGTCCTCGACGAGGAAGAACGGGCGCGGACCAAGCTGGACGGTGTGGGCGGTGCGGACGGATCCGTGATGATCGTCGCGGTGATGCCGGCCGTCGGCCCAGGCCGGTGTGGCGGCGACGATCAGCAGTGCGGCAGAGGCGGCGGCCTGCCGGGAAGCAAAGAGGGGGAACATGCGGACTCCTGTGGGAATTGACGGGAATGATCGGCGAGGCCGACGGTGCCACCGTATTCCCGGAATCTGTCAGCAGAATGACGCGCGACGTGAGCCGCGTTGTCCTCAGCCTGTTCTGGGCGGGTTTTTTTCGAGTTTTCGTTGCAGCGTGCGGCGGTGCATCTTCAGCGCGCGCGCAGTGGCCGAGATGTTGCCGTCGTGCTCGTTCAGCACCTTCTGGATGTGCTCCCATTCCAGCCGCGCCACCGACAGGGGTTCGGGGCTGACTTCCAGTGCCGCATCGGGCTGGTCGCGCAGGAGCGCAGCGAGGATTTCGTCGGCGTCCGCCGGTTTGGCGAGGTAATGCCGCGCCCCCAGCCGTACCGCTTCGACCGCAGTGGCGATGCTGGCATAGCCGGTGAGCACGACGATGGCGGGCGCGGGGGTGCGCGCAGCCAGCATGGCGACGACTTTCAGTCCCGATTCGCCGGGCAGCTTCAGATCGACGACGGCGTGGCTGGGGGTGAAGCTTTCCGCCACGGTCTGGGCTTCGCCGGCATCGTGTGCCGTCGCGACTTCGAAGCCGCGTTTTTTCATGGCGCGCGATAGCGCCGCGGAAAAATCGGCGTCGTCCTCGACGATCAGGAGTTTCATCGCAGCAGCATTCATTCGGTTGGACTCCAGGGCAGATGGATGTGCACGCGGGTGCCGCCGCCCTCGCGTTCGGTCAGGGTGAGGCTGCCGCCCAGCCGTTCGAGCGTGGCGTGGGTGAGCGCCAGGCCCATGCCCCAGCCGCGCCCCGGCTTGCCACTGAACAGTACGCGTCCGGCCTGCGCTTTCTGCTCAGCGGTGAAGCCGGGGCCGCGGTCGGCGATCTCGATCAGCAGCTTGCCGCCGTCCGTTCCGGCACTGAATTCGACGGCATCGGGCGATACGTCGGCCGCGTTGTTCAGCACGTTGAGGATGGCCTGTTCGAGTCCGTCGGGCGCGTTGAAGCGACGCGGGTCGGAGGGCAGGTGACGCGTGATCTGCGCGTCGGGGCGCAATATCTGCCAGCGTTCGATCAGCCCCGCCAGCCAGGTGTCGAGCGGCTGCGCGTCGGGCGCGCTGTCCTGCGCACGCGCGGCAAGCTGGGTGAGGATGCGCTTGCAGGCCTGTGCCTGTTTTTCGAGCAACAGGCAGTCGGCTCCGATGTCGGGGTCGTTGGCGAATTCGGTCGCAAGTTCGTGCGCAGTGGTCTGGATGGTGGCGAGCGGGGTAGCGAGTTCGTGCGCCGCCAGCGCCGCCTGGGTGCCGAGCGCGACGATGCGCTCGTCGCGCAACTGCTTTTCGCGCAGCGCGGACAATTCCTGGTCGCGCGTGCGCAGCGCGGCGTGCATGCGGGTGACGAAAAACGCGATCAGCGCCGCGCTGATGAGGAAGTTGAACCACATGCCGCCAAGATGCATGGCGGTGGCGGCGAGCGGGTCGGCGATTGCCAGCGGCTGGTAGACGAACAGCAGCAGCGCGTAATAGCCGCCCGCCACCGCCGCCAGCAGCCACACCCAGCGCGGGCGCAGGCTGATCGCGGCGATGATGACCGGCACCAGCATCAGCGAGACGAAGGGGTTGGTCGCGCCGCCGCTGAAGAACACCAGCACGGCAAACGCGGTGAGGTCGGCCAGCAGGTGCGCCAGAAATTCCATCTGCGTGGCCGGCACGTCCAGCCGCAGGCGCCATGCAGTGGATAGCGCAAACAGCCCCATCAGCGCCAGCACCGCGGTCATCGGCAGCAGCGGCATGCGGATGGCGAGACCCCAGTGCAGCCAGACGATGCCGGCCGCCCAGCCGGCGATCAGCGACACCCGCACGGCCAGCAGCCGCCCCAGCAGGGCGCGGGCGGGCAGGGTGGAGAGCAGGGTGGAGTCGGTCGGCGACGGCATGGCGGCATTGTAATGCGCGTGCCGGTGCGCGCCGCGGGCTGCGGCAATTTGTCCAATTGTGCGTGGTGAGCAGCTCACCTACAGTACGAAGGCGCTTCACCGCGCATCGACCTCATTCTCTCCCGCCCGCGTGGCGGGATTTTTTTGGCCGTTGCGGCCGGATCAGGCGGTGACGGAATTAAGAAATCCCCGTGCATTGCACACGGGGATTCGGGTTGAAGGCTATAAGCGCTTGTTCGACAAGGCCTTAAAACTGCACGTTGAGTCCGGCATAGACCGAGCGGCCCGGACCGGGTACGGGCGTGCCCCATTGCGGGTAATTCGGCAAGGCCGGGTTGGCCATGGTCGTGCCCTGGCCGACATAGGCGCCACCCAGGGGCAGGGCGTAGAAGCGGTCGAACAGGTTTTCGATGCCGAAGTCGATGCTGTAGCGTTTCTGTTCATAGCGTCCGCGCAGGTGGACAAGGCCGTACCCCGGGGTTTCCATTTCGTTGCGCACGCCGGAGACGTCGCTCTTGCGGGCGACGAGTTCGCCTTCGACCGTGTTGCGCCAGGCACCGATTTTTTGCGTGAGGGCGAGCCGGGCATTGAGCGGCATGATGTTGTAGAGGTTGTCGCCGGTATCGCGGTTTTCGCCGCGGGTGTAGCTCACCACGCCCCTCGCCGTGAAATCGCCGTAGTCCGTGCCGCGCGCCACCAAGGCATGGACGGAGAGGTCGACGCCGTAGAGGCGGGCGGACTGGTTGGCATACTGCAGCAGCACGAAATTGGTGGTGCCCGTCTGGCCGGGCAGACGCACGGCGTCGATGTAGTCCTTCACGTGGGTGTAGTAGGGGGCGAGCTTGACGCTCCACGTCTCGTTGCCGGCATCGTGCCAGTCGGCGGCTAGGCTCAGGGTATGGGCCACTTCAGGTTCCAGGTTGAGGTTGCCCACATAACCGTTGCCGTCGCCGACGAAGTTGTTCATGAGCGCCGCCATCTGCCAGGTGGACCAGGTGTAGCGCTCGTACAGGTTGGGCGAACGGGTCTTCTGCGCGACGCCGATTTCGTAGGTTTGCGTGGCCTCGGGGACATAGCGGGCGAGGGCGCTGAGGTCCCAGTTGTGGTCGGTCCTGCTGCGATCGGCGGTGTTGAAGGCCACGGCATCCGTGGTCTGGTTGCCCGGCCCGCCGGCGCCAGAGGTGGGGAAGGTATCGAGGTTATAGCCATGGACTTGGCCCGCATCGCTTTTGACGGTCTCGTGGCGCACCCCGACAAGGCCCGTCCATTGACGGTTGATGCGGCCCTCCCATTCGCCGAACACGGCGTAGCGGTCGCGCTGGCCGTCGTTGATGTTGAGGAAAGTGTAGGGCCACATGCCGGCGCCGGAAGGCGTCCACCAGTCGTCGAGGCGATAGGCCTGGACTTCGCCGCCTACGCGCAGGACATCCCGCCCGGCAAGCGGAATCTCGGCATGCAGGTTGAGCCCGGTATTCTTGCCGTCGGTGTACATGGGCATGCCGGCGGCGCATCCCGCCATGCCGCCCGAGATGGGCGAGCACGGCACGCCGTCGGTCGCCGCGGACCCGCCCGAGGCGCCGCCGTACCAGTAGCGCTTGTCGTCGCCGAAATCCATTTCGTGCTGCGTGTGCTCGTAGTAGGCGCGCGCCTTGAGGGTGCCCCAGGCCTGCTGGCTGGTGTAGGCCAAATTGAACTGGTCGCTGACGTTGTCCGTCATGTCCATGCGCTGGTTGGGATAGGCCTCGTAGGGGATGTGCTGGCGGCCGTACTTGAATTCGAACAGGTCGCCGTCGTTCTTCCAGGCGAATTTGAGGGCCTGGTTGATCGCCTCGTAGGCCGTCGAGCCCACCTCGTCGAGCGGCAGGGTATGCCCCAGCCGGCCGGTAAAGGCGTAGTCCTTGAAGTCGTCGCCGGCCTTGTAGTTGTCGGCCTGGGCATAGGAAGCGGTGTAGCTGAGGCTGGCCTGTTCGCTGGCCACGGTGGCGGCCAGATTGCCGCCCATGGCATTGCCATTGCTGCGATAGAAGGCGCCGGCTTCGCCCTTGAGCAAGCTGCCCTGGCCCTGCAGGGCGAATTCCGGTGCGGCCGATTCCACGAGGATGCTGCCACCGATACTGTCGCCTCCCGCGCTGACCGGGCTGATGCCGGCATAAACCGTTGCCGTCGCCACCGCGGTGGGGTCGATGTAGGAAAGCGGCGAATTCATATGGTTCGGGCACGCGGCGATCAGGTCCATGCCGTCGACCTTGATGCGCAGGCGGTCGTCGGCCAGGCCGCGTATCGACGGCAGGCTGGAGACCCCCCCCGCACCGTAGAAGCTGAGGCCGGGAACGTCCCTGAGCAGCGTGGCCGTGTCGCTGGTGGCGGCACGCATCGCTTGCAAGGTTTCTGCATCCAGGGTCACGCTGTTGAGGTCGGCGTCCATGGGCTGCGAACCCACGACGACCACGGTCATCAGCTGCGTTTCCGAGGTCGCGGAAGACGCAGTGCCCTGCGCGACGGCGTGGGCACATAATGTGGACAGGGCAAGGGACACGGCCAGCGGGACAGGCTTCCTGATGAACGACATGTTTTTCTCTGAATTGTTGGAATTTTTGGAGTCTAGGGAAGTCCATCGCGCGCCGGAATGTGACAAATTGACGCAAGGGGCCGGTTGATCGACTGGAATCAACCGGGCTGGATGGAGGCGCTGCTGGGTGCGCACAGGACGATGCGGCAATTTGCCGCATCGCCATTTGCGTCTCGATTGCCTATCGTGCGTCGCTCGCAAGCTCGATATGCTGTTTTGAATTTCAATGGGGAACAACATGAAACTGAAAGCCTTGATGCTCGCCGCCATCGGCGCGCTGTCGATTCAAGCCGCGGGCGCCGCCGAGATCAGCGTCAGCGATGCATGGGCGCGTGCCACCATGCCGGGACAGAAGGTCAGCGGCGCCTACATGCAGATCCGGTCGGACGTCGACGCGCGCCTGGTCGGCGCATCGAGCCCTGCGGTCCCGCGGGTGGAGGTGCACGAAATGAAGATGGACGGCGACGTCATGCGGATGCGCGAGGTGCAATCGATCGAGCTGCCGAAAGGCAAGACGGTCTCGCTCGAACCCGGCGGCTTTCACATCATGCTGATGAACCTGCCGAAACCGATTGCTGCCGGCGACGTCATCCCGCTGACCCTGGTGGTGGAATCAGGTGGCAAGCGGCAGAACGTCGAGGTGAAGGCCGAGGCGCGCTCACCCATGGGCGGTGGCGCCATGCATCATCATTGAATCGCTGCGCCCAGAATCGCGCCGCGCGCACGCAAATCTTCCAGTAGCGCGCCGCCCGCCCGCAGCATGAGTGCGGGATCGGGGTGGCGGCTCTCGGCGGCGATCGTTTCCAGTGCCGCGCGTCCGGTGAGCGTGCCGGCTTCCAGCAGCGTCAAAAGCCGTGCAGTGAAGGCGTTGATCTCGCTGAACTGCACCTGATCAGCTGCATCGCGGAATACCAGCAGATGCGTTTCCGCCGGCTGCACCTTGCGGCGCGGCGCGATGCGTTGCACCGGCCAGTCGTAACGCAGATTGGCCAGCACCGGATTCAGCAGCGGCACCCCGTCGAGCAGGTCGCCTGACCCATCCACCGCGCGATCCGTGCTGCGGTTCGACACCGACAACACCAGCTCGATCCATTCGTAATGCGCCAGCGCCAGCGTGAAGAGCGGATAGCCCTCGGGCGGCGTCCACTCGCTCTGCAGGAACTGGATGAACTCATCGGGAATCTGCCGGAAGTAGGGCGTGCGGCTGCGATGCGTGCTGAAGAATGCGCGCACCAGCTTGGCCCATTTGCGCGATCCGAGCACCTGACGCAGCACCGGAAAGCACGCCAGCAGAAAGCCTTCGATGTTGTTGACGAGCAGCCCGTTGTAAATCCTCATCCGCCGCGCTTCGACGCCGGCCGGGCGCGGGTGCGCCTCCGGGTCGCGGATGTGCGCGGTGAAGGCGAGCTGGTAGCGCTGGAATTCAGGAAGCGCGGACGGCATGTTCATCGGCTTGATACGTGGCCTGAATGCGCGCGATGTGTTCGACCTCGCGTGCGAGCTCGGCCAGCGGCGGAATGTTGAAGTCGCGCTCGAGGAGCGTCGGCGCGACGCCGTGGATGCGGTAGGTCGCGTCGAGCAGCGCCCAGACCGGATCGATGACGTCGGCGCCGTGGGTGTCGACAAGCAGGTCGTCCGACTCACGGTAATGCCCCGCCATGTGCAGGTAGACGATGCGTTCGGTCGGCAGGGCGCGGATGAATTCGAGCGGATCGTAGCGGTGGTTCACGCTGTTGACGTAGACGTTGTTGACGTCCAGATGCAGGTCGCAGTCGGCTTCTTTCAGCACGGCGCGGATGAAGGCGAGCTCGTCCATCTCGGCGATCGGCGCCGGCGTGTAGTAAGAGGCATTTTCGATCGCGATGCGGCGTTCCAGGATGTCCTGCGCGCGGCGGATGCGCGCGGCGACATAGTGCACCGCCTCTTCGGTGAAGGGGATCGGCAGCAGGTCGTACAGATGACCGTCGTCCGAGCAGTACGACAGATGCTCGGTGTAGAGCTGGATGCCGTGGGCATCCATGAACTGCCGCGTCTTCACCAGCAGCATCTCGTCGAGCGGGGAGAGCCCGCCGAGCGACAGCGACAGGCCGTGGCAGACGAAGGGATAGCGTTCGGTGAAGCTGCGCAGATCGCGGCCATAGGCGCCGCCCAGGTCGATCCAGTTTTCCGGAGCGAGCTCGAAGAAATCGATGGCGTCGGGGACCCGGGATTTCAGCGCGGGAATGAGTTCGCGCCGAAACCCCAGCCCCGCGCCGTCAAGGCGCAGGGGGTTCATCAGGCTAGCGGCTTACTTCTTGGGGGCGGGCTTGGTGGCGCCGCACTTGCCTTCGCCGCATTTGCCTTCCGGCATTTTCTTGTCGGTGGGCTTCATCTCGGTGGCCTTGGCGTCTTTCTTGGTGGCGCCGCACTTGCCTTCGCCGCATTTGCCTTCTGGCATTTTCTTGTCGGTGGGTTTCATTTCGGCGTGATTGTCGGCCACCTGATAACCGGAGGACAGGCCGGACAGGGCGAAGGGGTTTTCAGCGGCCGAGGCAAGGGGGGCGGCGGCCATGCCGGCGACGAAAGCGGAGCCGACAGCGGTGGCGATCAGGGATTTCTTGGACATGGTGTTTCTCTCCTAACAGGTTGAACAACGGTCAAAAATTTCCGGATGAATCCGGTTTGATGCAAAAGGCTCACGAGCCGAGCTTTTTCTGCAATTCGCTTTCGATGCGTCGCCGGGCTTCGGGTGCAAGCCCGGCGGCGTCATCGTTTGCCCCTGTTTCTTCGCGAAACAGACGGCGCATTTCCTGCAGCTGCTGGTTGAAACGGGTGCAGTTCTCGCAGATGGCCAGATGCAGGCGCAAGGCCATGCGGTTGGTGAGCGGCAGCCGCTCGTCCATCGCACGCGAGGCAAGCTCCGTGGCGTCCCTGCATGTCGGTATCCACTTCATGCCGCACCCGCTTTCGAGAATCCGTTCAACTCGAGGCATTGCCGCATGAACACTCTTGCCCGGTGCAGCAGTACCCAGCAGTTGGTCGGCGTGATATCCAGTTCCTTACAAATTTCTTCGGTCTCCATGCCGGCCACTTCGCGCAGGCTGAAAACCTGGGCCATCACCGGTTTCAGGCGGTCGGCACATTCGTCCAGCACGCGTCGCAACTGGGAGAGCTCGGCCTCGGTCTGCGGATTGCCCCAGGGGCGCAGCGGCTCGGCCCAGTGGCCGTCCTGCTTGAACAGGCTGTCGATCGCTTCCTCCCCTTCTTCGTCGCGCGGGATTTCCACCTCGCGTACGTTGCGCCGGATCAGGTCGACGATCTTGTGCTTGAGGATGCCGGTGAGCCAGGTGCGCGGGCTGGCGTCGCCGGCGTAGCGCGCCTGCGCGGTGAGCGCAGCCAGCAGGGTTTCCTGCACCGCATCCTCGGCCAGTTCGTCGGAATGCAGCTGGCGGCGCGCCACCCGGAACAGGTAGTCCCCGTGATCGGTCAGCCAGGCGTGTGCGTCGAGCGTGTTCATTGATGGCCCATGTCCTGCCTTGTTACAAGGTGCTGCCACTTTAGAGGCAGCCGCACAAAGCGACAACTGCGGCTCTTGAAATGGGAACAGGCTACCCCACATCGAATTCATCGCACTGTTTGTCAACCTGAAGGAGGACATGATGGCCCATATCACCCGCTACGATCCATTTGAACTGACCGACCCGTTGGACACCCTGTTCCGCGGTTTTTTCCGCCCGGCGCAAATGGGCAAGGACATGCCGCAGATCCGCATGGACGTTAAAGAGGATGAAAAAGGGTATGCCGTTCATGCCGACATTCCGGGCGTCGCCAAAGACGACATCCACGTCAGCATCGAAGGCAACACCATCTCGATCAGCGCCGAGGTGAAGAAGAGCGCCGAACAGAAGGACGGCGAAAACGTATTGCGGCGCGAGCGCCATATCGGCCGCGTCAGCCGCAGCTTCTCGCTCGAGAACGAGGTGGACGAGGCGTCCGCCAGCGCCCGCTATCAGGACGGCGTGCTGGAACTGGTGCTGCCGAAGAAAACGGCGGCGGCTGCCAAACGGCTGGCAGTGCAGTAAGTCCAGCCTTTCGCGGTTGGAAAGGCGGCTTCGCGCCGCCTTTTTTATTGGCGTAAAATCCGCCCCACACTCAACCCGGAGCCGCCATGCCCTCCCTCCATACTGCCGCCGAGAAGGCTCACATCCTGTCCGAGGCACTGCCCTACATCCAGCGTTTCTACGACAAGACCATCGTCATCAAATACGGCGGCAATGCCATGACTGAGCGCCATCTGATGGAGGCCTTCGCCAAGGACGTGGTGCTGTTGAAACTGGTGGGGATGAACCCGGTGGTGGTGCACGGCGGCGGCCCACAAATCGGCAATCTGCTGAAGAAGATCGGCAAACAGTCCGACTTCATCCAGGGCATGCGCGTCACCGACGAGGAAACGCTCGACGTGGTGGAAATGGTGCTCGGCGGCCTGGTCAACCAGGACATCGTCACCCTCATCAACAAGCACGGCGGCAAGGCGGTGGGGCTGACCGGCAAGGACGGCAATTTCATCCACGCCAAGAAAATGCTGGTGGCGAGCGCGGAAGAGTCCGGCAAGTTTCTCGATATCGGCCAGGTGGGCGAGATCACCGGCATTTGACCCGACAAACATCCAGCTGCTCGACTCGGGCGATTTCATCCCGGTGGT
>JAIBFA010000005.1 GCA_019459325.1 Thiobacillus sp. | reverse complement strand
TTTCGCCCGCCGCCATCACCTGCTGCCGATCGCGCATGACGCCGCGCGCAACGTGCTGACGCTGGCGACGACCGACATGTTCAACGTGGTCGCACTCGACCAGCTGAAAGCCGCACTCGGTGGCCAGCTTGAAATCGACACCCTGCTGGCATCCGAGGCACAGCTGCTCGAATGCATCGACAAGTTCTACGGCTTCGATCTTTCGCTCGACGGCATCCTGCGCGAAATCGAAACCGGCGAGGTCGATTACGCCAGCCTCAACCCCGAGACCGAGGAATACACCCAGCCGGTAGTGCGTCTGGTCGGCGCGCTACTGACCGACGCAGTGAAGCGCGAATCCTCCGACATCCACTTCGAGCCCGAGCACGCCTTCCTTCGCATCCGCTACCGCATCGACGGGGTGCTGGAGCAGATCCGCAGTCTGCACAAGACCTACTGGCCGGGCATCCTGGTGCGCCTGAAGGTGCTCTCGGGCATGAACATCGCCGAGACGCGCGCACCGCAGGACGGCCGCATGTCGCTCACCCTGAACGGTCGCCCGATCGACTTTCGCGTCTCGTCGCAACCGGGCATCCACGGCGAAAATCTGGTGCTGCGCATCCTTGACCGCGAGAAATCCATCATGCCGTTGGAGCAGATGGGTTTCACCACCGATGCGCTGCGCGAACTGCAGCTGATGATGGCGCGCCCGGAAGGCATCCTGGTGGTCACCGGCCCGACCGGTTCCGGCAAAACCACCACGCTGTATTCGATGCTGTCGCACCTCAACAACGAGACCGTCAACATCATGACGCTGGAAGACCCGGTCGAATACCCGGTCACGCTGATGCGCCAGAGCTCGGTCAACGAAACACTGAAACTCGACTTTGCCAACGGCATCCGCTCGATCATGCGGCAGGATCCCGACATCATCCTGGTCGGCGAAATCCGCGACAAGGACACCGCCGAAATGGCCTTCCGCGCCGCCATGACCGGCCACCAGGTGTTCACCACCCTGCACACCAACTCCGCGCTCGGCGTGTTTCCGCGCCTGATGGACATCGGCATCCAGCCCGGCATCCTGTCGGGCAACATCATCGGCGTCGTCGCGCAACGGCTGGTGCGCAAGCTTTGTCCGCGCTGCAAGGAAGCCTACACGCCGGACGAAGACGAAGCACGCATACTCGGCGTCGACCCGGCCCAGCCGCCGCAGATTTATCGCGCCGCTGGCTGCCCCGCTTGCAGCAACAAAGGCTACAAAGGCCGCCTGGCGCTGATCGAACTGCTGCGGATGGACCCGACGCTGGATGAACTGGTCGCCAACCACGCGCCGCTTCACGAAATCCGCCGTGCATCATTCGAGCACGGCTATCACCCGTTGGCCGAAGACGGCGTCAAGCGGGTGCTGGATGGCATCACATCGCTGTCGGAAGTGGCACGGGTGGTGGATTTGACGGGGCGGGTATGAGGATGGGCATGTGGTCTTTATATGTGCCGGTGGCAATAAAGCCGCTTCGCTTTTCGCCTTTGGGCGAGTCACTTTCTTTTGCTTCGCCAAAAGAAAGTAACCAAAGAAAAGGCGACCCCACATCGCTGCCCTGCGGGTTCCCGATTTGGCGCGCACGGTCGGGCGCTCCACCAACTCGCCCTGGCACGGGGCACAAAACGCCCCGTGCTGCGGAGCTCGGACACGGTTCCGCTCTTGTCCCGCCCGCACGCGCCAAATCGGCAGCGCTGAAGGGGAACACCCCCCGTTTCCGCCCACTCGTATTGCCAGCACTTCGCCAAGCACAGGCCTCCGCAAAGAGGCCCCTTGTGTGTCGCCGAGAAGCGCAGCCAGCCGGGGAAGAGAGGTGCGGGGTGTCTGAGCCCGCCAGGGCGAGTTCCAGCCCCGCCTCGGGCGGCGAGCATCGCAGGGGAGCCGAAGGCCGACACACCAGGGGTGGCCTTTTCTTTGGTTACTTTCTTTTGGCCACGCAAAAGAAAGTAACCCGCCCAAAGGCGAAAAGCGAAGCCGTCGCACACCTCAACACCCCAGCGAGGCGCATCTAAACCATGCCCTTCTTCGACTACCGCGCCATCGACCAGACCGGCCGCAGCGTCAAGGGCACGCTGTCGGCGGTCAACGACGTCGACCTCGAACTGCGCCTGAAGCGCATGGGGCTCGACCTCATCACGCTGGCCGAACTGTCGCGCCAATACGCCCCCAGTGGACGCGAACGCGTAACCCGTCGCGATCTGGTGACGTTCTGCATCCACATGCGCTACATCACCCGAGCCGGCATTCCGCTGCTGGAAGGCCTGCGCGACCTGCGCGACACCATGGAAAAGCCCGGCTTTCGCGACGTGCTGACCGCGCTGCTGGAAGACCTGGAAGGCGGCAAGGTGCTGTCGCAGGCACTGGCGGCCCACCCGGCCGTGTTCGGCGCGGTGTTCGTCCACAGCGTGCGCGCGGGCGAGCAGACCGGGCTGCTCGATGCGGTATTCGATCGCCTGGCCGAATCGCTCAAGTGGCAGGAGGAGGTCGCCGCCAAGGCCAAGCGCCTGATGATTTACCCCGCGCTGGTGCTGGCCGTCGTCGGCGCGGCCATCCTGTTCCTGCTGGTGTACCTGGTGCCGCAAGTGCTCTCGCTGGTCGAGACTATGGGCGTAACGCTGCCGCTGCCGACCTTGATTCTGATGGCGGTATCGAGTGCGGTGCGTTCGTACTGGCTGATCGGCCTGGCGCTGGCGCTGACGCTTGGAATCGGCGGGCCGTTATGGGTCAAAAAGAGCGAGGCGGGACGCGAGTGGTGGGACCGCACCCAACTGCGGCTGCCGGTCATCGGGCCCATCGTGCAAAAGATCGTGCTGTCGCGCTTCACCAACACGCTGTCGATGATGTACCGCTCGGGGGTCACCGTGCTCGACGCTCTGCGCGCAGGCGAGATGGTCGCTGGCAATCGGGTGATTGCCGGCGGCATCCACCGCGCGGCGCAGCAGATCGCCGACGGCCGCGGTCTGTCCGAAAGCTTTCAGTCGCTGGCGCTGTTTCCGCCGCTGGTGATCCGCATGCTGCGCGTAGGCGAGACCACCGGCGCGCTCGACGAAGCGCTGGACAACGTCACGTATTTTTATAATCGCGAAGTGCTCGACTCGATCGAAAACGGCCTCAGGGTTCTGGAGCCGCTGCTTACCGCCATCCTCGGTTTGCTGCTCGGCGGCATCCTGGTGTCGGTGTTGCTGCCGGTCTACGACCTGATCGGGAACCTGCCGCTGTGATGCTCGACCACCGCCTCATTCTGCTTGCCACGCCGCGTCAGATCGGCGTGCTCGACTGGCGTCCGGGGCATATGCACTGGCTGGGCGAGTTTGCCGCCGACACGGCCGGGCTTGCGGCATTCCGGCAGATCGTGGCCAGGCATGCGCACCTGCCGGCGCTGCTGGTGGCCGACACGGTGGACGAGGATTACCGCAGCGAGATTCTGCCTCATGTGCAGGGGCACGCGCGCGCCGAACTACTGGCACGCAAACTCAAGCAGGTATTCCGCAATGCGCGCTTTACCGGCGCCTGGCGGCAGGCACGCGAAACAACGGGTCGCCGCGACGACCGCTATCTGCTGGCCGCCCTGTCCGACGCCGACTGGCTGACGCCATGGCTCAGCGTGTTGAACCGTGAACGCGTGCCCCTGGCCGGCATCACCCCGCTGTCCATGGCGTGCCAGCATCTGCTGTTGAAGCTGCGGGTGCAGGAGCCGCACGTATTGCTGGCCTATCGCCTCAACAGCAGCCTGCGGTTGTCCTACTACCACAATGGTCTGCTGCGTTTTTCGCGCCTGATCGGCAGCGATACGCCCACCCAGCTGCCCGGCAGCGCGGCCGACGAAATCGCCAAAACCCAGCTTTATCTCACCGGGCAGCGCATCCTGCCGCGCGAAGCCCGCCTGCATGTGCTGCTGCTTGATCCCAGCGGGCAGCTCGACAGCGCGCAGGCGCCGCTCAATGCCGACCCCGCATTCAGCACGCGACTGGTCGGCATGCCCAGCCTCGCGCGTGCGCTGCGCATTCCGGACGACTTCCTGGCCACCACGCCGGAGGTGGCGCCCCTGGCCGCGATTGCGGGCGAAGCCGTGCAGCTCAATCTGGCGCCCCCCGAACTGCTGCAACGCCATACCGAATTCCGCTGGCGGCGCGGTCTGAATTTTGCGGCAGGCCTCGTGGCTGCGATCGGCCTGACCCTTAGCGCAGCGTATTGGCTCCATGCCCAAGACCTGCATGACCAGGCGCGGCAGATCCAGGCTGAGACGCAGCGCGGAGATGCACGCCATGCCGCCATCGTGCGGGATTTCCCGGCGCTCGCCACGCGCCCCGACCAGCTCGGCCAGACCCTTGCCCTGGCCACGCAGCTGACACGTGCGCCGCTCGACGTCAACGCCGTGTTCATGCCGCTGGGGCAGGCGCTGTCGGCGCACCCTGACGTCGTGATCACAGCCCTGACGCTGCAGGACATGGCCAACGGCACCGGGGATATCACGCTGGACGCGCGGCTTGCCGACTTTGACGGCAACTACCGGGCCGCCATGTCGCGCATCGACAGCTTTGTCGCGCGGCTGGCTGCCACCCCCGGCATTGCCGCGGTCCAACGCCTGAGCAGTCCTGTCAACACGGCGCCCACCGCCACCCTGACCGGCAAGACCACAGGCGAGACCAAGCCTGAAGAAACCCGCTTCACCTTGAGCCTGCAGGTGCGCCCATGACCCGCCCACCGATCGACTCACTTAAAACATCGATCCTGCTGCTGCTCGCCGCAGTATCGATATCCGCTGCAGGTATTTTCTGGAGCCACAAGCAGGACACGGCGGCACGCGTCGCCCTGCAACACCAGCAAGCGGCCCTCAATGCCGCCCACGCGCGGGAGCAACAGGGGCGGACGGAAGCGCGCCTGATTGCGCAGCACCTCGACGCCTACCACGCGCTGATTGCGCGCGGCTTTGTCGGCGAGGAAAATCGTCTCGCGTGGATCGAGGCAGTCCAGCTTGCCAATCAGGACGCCCGACTCTATGGACTCACCTATACCCTGTCGCCGCGTGCGGCCGCACCGGCCACCCAGGCGGGCGGCCTGCCGCTCAAGCAGACCCGCATGACGGTGGACATGCCCTTGTTGGTGGAAACCGATCTGCCGCGCTTTATCGACGCCCTGCGCGCCCGCACGCCCGGCGTATTCCGCGTCGGTCAATGCCGCCTCAGCCGCATCACCGACGCGCCCCCCCAGCCCGTCAACCGCCCCGAACTCGACGCCGAATGCGAACTGCTGTGGTTTACCGTGGCAGCCGACGGCACGGAGGAAAAATGAATCGCCACCCCACTTGGCTGAAACGCTTCGCCTGCCTGCCCGTATTGCTGTTGGCGGCGTTGGGCGCGGGGAGTGAAAGTATCGCCGCTCCGTTCACCGATCCGGGCCGCCTGTTCTACACCCCGGAGCAGCGCGCGCAGCTCGAAGCCGCACGCGCACGCAACGTCACCCAGGTCCAGGCAGGGCCCGCGGCCGGTCCACCCCGGGTACGCTTCGACGGCATGGTCATCCGCTCCGACGGCAACAGCACGCGCTGGGTCAACGGCCAGTCGCAGGCCGGCGCATCCGGCGTGTCAGGCTTGAAGCCGGGCCAGATCCGCGCCGACGGCCGTGTGTATGAACCGTACCAGGTGCTGCGTCCCAGTCCGGACCCGGCCATCGCCAAGGAACCCACACCATGAAGCAGACGTGCGGCTTTACCCTGATCGAGATGGCCATCGTCCTGGTCATCATCACCATTCTGATCGGTGGCTTGGCCATGCCGTTGTCGGCGCAGATTCAGGCACGGCGGATTGCGGAGACGAACAAGACGCTGGATGAGGCCAAAGAGGCCATTATCGGCTACGCCATGACGCACAACACGGCTGGCGCGACACCTCGCCCTTACCTGCCTTGCCCGAACCAAAATGGGGATGGCACTGAAGGCCCCCGCGATGCTGGCAGATGCCTAAATCCGGTAGGCTATCTACCTTGGGTCACATTAGGCACAGCAGCACAGGATGCCTGGGGCAACCGCCTACTGTATGCAGTCACCGAGGAATTCTCGCATTCCGCAACAGGATTTCTCAACACAGATTCAGGCGATCTCCAGATATGCAATGCCAGCGCTAACACTGGCGCAGCCGACTGCACGCCCGGTAATGTGGCTGCCAATGTCCCTGTGGTACTCGTTTCCTATGGGCCAGACGGCTGGGGAGCTCGCAATGTCAACGGCAACAAGCTGGCCAATCCAGCCAGCAATAACGAGAGAGAAAATGCCAACACCGTTATCGTCGACAAGGAATTCGTCAGCCGCCAGCCATCTAGGGCAAACGATGCTGCAGGCGAATTTGACGATCTGGTGAAGTGGATTTCAGCGGATCAACTCAGAGGTCGGATATGCCCTACGGGTGGCTGTCCGTAGCCTGCAACCGGAACGTCACCCGTCCCGCTTCATTGTCGGGCAACTCCAGCCGGTAGCCCGTGCGCGCGGCTTGGCGCGCAGCCTGATACAAGCCCACCCCCAGGCCGAAATCCGACGCCACCGGACTCAGGAACAGATTGCGCGCAACGTGCTCGGGCGCCGGGGCGCCGCTGTCGGTCACCGTCAGGCTCACCGGCGGATGCAGGTCCAGCCGCACTTCCACCGCGACACCCGGTTCACCCTGGCGCTTGCGCAGCGCATTGGTCAGCAGGTTGTCGGCCACGCTGTCGAACAGGTCCTGCGGCAGCGCGGTGTCGTCGACCACGTCGGCGAAAAACTGCACATCGTCGTGTTCGTAGCGCGTCTGCAGGGCTGCCCACCAGGACTGCGCGGGAATCTGTGCAACATCCATTTCAGCCGGCTGCTTGAGCTTGTCGACGGTTTGCGACAGGCGCGTCGCCAGTTGCGGCAGCTGGCGTTTCATCAGGGCCAGCAGTCGATCGCTGTCTTCGGGCGTCGAGGTGTCGGCCGCGGCAAGCAGGGTTTTCAGCGACTGCAGAATATTCTTCACATCGTGCGTCAACCGCGCGCCGGTATCGTGGATCGCCTGACTGTAGGCCTGCTCGCGCAGGGTCTGTTCGCGCACCTTGGCGGCGTAAAAATAGCCGAGCAGCTGCGACAGCAGCCGCACGTGCAGCGCCAGTGCGGGGGTGAGCGGGCGCGGAGATTGCCAGGTCAGCGTCAGGCCATGAAATGAATGAACAAGGGCATGCTCGGCGGGCTCGCCGAACGTCCCCTCGCCGCGCGCAGCCTGCCAGTGGCCGCCGCGGATCCAGGTCAGCTCGTGCAGGTCGGCGAGCGCATCTCGAACAAAGGATTCCGGATCGCGCTCGCGTTCGGCCAGCGTGGCCAATCGCTGCGCCCAGCCTTCGAACGGCAGGCCTACCGACAGCAGATAGCGCGAAGTGACCTGCCCAAGTCCGCCAAACCCGGCGCGCGGATTCCACAGCCACGACAGCGCCAGCAGCAATGTCGCCATCCCCAGCAGCGTCTGCACCAGCGCCCAGGCGTAGCTCACCTTGGCCACCGCCACCACGGCAAACGCGCCCAGCGCCACCACCATGACGAGCAGCGACAGCATCAGGCCGTAAATGAAGTCGAGCGTGGACGAGGCGCCGCGCTGGCGACTGGCGGGCAGAAAGAGGATCACCAGCGGCAACAGCGGCAAGCCGTAGCGCACTGCGGCCTGCAGCCCATCGGGAAGCGAGGCATCAGCCAGACTCTGCGGCAGCACCCAGGACAGCAGCAGCGCCAGCAGATAAGCCAGTGCAAGCAGGTAGGCCAGCCGCGGCCCGCGCTCGTTTTGCGAAGTCGCCACCGCGCCCACCAGCCCGGCCAGAATCGCCAGCCACAACGCCATCACCCAGGTGCTGTCCGCCAGCACCAGCAGCGCCGCCATCGCAAACACCGGCAGCGCGAGACGCGGCTCGATGCGCGCTTCGCTGCGCACCAGCGGCTGCCACAGCAGGAACAGCCCGTAATGCGCCAGCAGGAATGCCCGTGTCACCGCCGACTCGGCATCGAGCACCACGGCGGCGTGCAGCGCCAGCAGCATCAGGGCCAGCCACCGTCCCGGCGTCACGCGCGTGAACAGGGCAGCCAGCGACGTCAGCCAGGCGAGGCGAGGCGCAGCCTTGGTACCTTCAGTCATGGGAGGCGCTACATAAAAAGATGAGGTTCAGCATGACACAGCTATCGGCATTCCCTCCGGGAAATGGAGTCGGCAAACGCGCCTGCCGGTCTGTAAGAGCGCCGAAAACCCGGCAGCGGCGTCGCATTTTCATCAATCGCCCCCCGGCAGAAACCCGATTAATCGGTTAATTTCGTTGCAGATCAAGCACTTGATAAAAACACATGCGTGGCACATATTTTGCAAAGGGCAACAGGCAATAACAACCGGAGCGCACCATCATGCCTCAACCCAACTTCCAGCGACGCCAGTCGGGCTTCACCCTGATCGAGATCGCCATCGTGCTGGTGATCATCGGCCTGCTGCTCGGTGGCATTCTGAAGGGGCAGGAGCTCATCACCAGTGCGCGCGTACGAAACATCATCGCCCAACTGGACGGGACGAAGGCCGCATTCTTTGGGTTCCAGGATCGCTACCGCGCCCTGCCCGGGGACTTCACAGCAGCAACGACCCAAATTACCGGCGCGACACAAGACGGTAACGGCGACGGCCAGATATTGGGTGCTGAAGCAATCGCAGTCTGGGACCACCTGTCGCACGCCGGCTTCATTAACGGCACTTACGTCTTCAACGCAGCAGAAAGCGCGGCAACCACGCCAAACAACCCGTATGGCGCCCGACTCCAGCTGATTAACGACGCTGTTTACGCAGACGCCGCAGCGCCCACCGCGCGCACCAACCTCAAGACAGGCCCGCAAATTCCGGTGAATATCCTGGCCGAAATCGACCGCAAAATTGATGACGGCAATGCCCTTCGCGGCACCATGCGCTTTTCCGCCTATGCTGCAGGCGGCGTAGCACCCGTTGCCGCAAACTGCCACGATGCAGCCGGTGAATGGTTGGCCGGGAACGGCCAGACCAATTGCGGCGCAGCCATCCTGTTCTAACCCTGCAGCACCCTGAACTCCGCCGCCGCCAGTCCATCGGCGGCGCCGCGTAGCACCAGCACGTCGCCCACCTGGATTTCGGTGTCGGGCTGGGGGTCCACCCCCTTGATCCCCTGACGGCGGATCGCCACCACCTCCACCAGCAGTTCGTCCAGTGCCAGGTCTTCCAGACGATGCCCCGCCGCGGCCGCGCCCTGCGTGATGAGCACGGTATGCAGACGCGGCTGGGCGTGCTGATCGAGTTCGTCGTCGGCGTCGCTGGCGCCACGGAAAAAACCACGCATCATGGCGTAGCGCGTTTCGCGCACCTCGCGGATCCGCTTCAGCACCTGGGTGAGCGGCACGCCCAACAGCATCAATGCGTGGGACGCCAGCATCAGCGAGCCTTCCATCACCTCCGATACCACTTCGGCCGCGCCCGCCGCTTTCAGCGCATCGATGTGGGTATCGTCGATGGTGCGCACCACCACCGGCAGTTCCGGCCGCAGTTCGCGTACGTGGCGCAGGATGGCCATGCTGGAGTGCAGGTCGGAATAGGTCACCACGATGGCCTGCGCGCGGCTGAGACCTGCGGCAACCAGCACCTCGCGGCGGCTGGCGTCGCCATACACCACGGACACGCCGGACGCCGCGACAGCGCGGATGCGCTCTGGGTCGGCGTCGAGCGCGATGAAGCTGATGCCCTCGGCCTCCAGCAGGCGCGCCAGGTTCTGGCCGCTGCGGCCATAGCCGCAGACGATCACGTGCTGGGTCTTGCCGAAGGTCTTGACCGCGATGTCGTGCACTTCCTTGGCACGCCCGGCCCACTCGCTGCCGGCAATCAGGCGGGTGATCGTGTCCATGCGGTGGATCAGCAGGGGCGCAATCAGCATCGACAGCACCATCGCCGCCAGCACCGGCTGGGTGATCTCTGCGCCCAGCAGCTTCAGGTCGGCCGCCTGCGCCAACAGCACAAAGCCGAACTCACCCGCCTGCGCCAGCCCCAGCGCGGTGCGCAGCGCGGTGGACCGGCTGCTGCCGAAAGCCATGGCCAGCCCGGCCACCAGCATCGTTTTGCCGACGACGATGGCCGCCACCAGCAGCAGAACGTCGCCCCAGTTCAACATCACCTGCATCAGGTCGAGCCGCATCCCGATGGTGACGAAAAACAATCCCAGCAGAACGTCGCGGAAAGGCTTGATGTCGTCCTCCACCTGATAGCGGTATTCGGTTTCGGAGATCAGCATGCCGGCGAGGAAGGCACCCAGCGCCAGCGACAGGCCGGCGCTCTCGGTGAGGAAGGCCAGGCCCAGGGTGAACAGCAGCAGGTTCAGCGTGAACAGTTCGGGCGACTTGCGTCCGGCCACCCACTGGAACCACGGGCGCATGATTCGCTGGCCGACGAACAGTAGGAAGCCCAGCACCACGACCGCCTTGAACATGGCCAGCCCCAGGGTGGCCGCCATCGCATCCGACTCCTTGGCAAAGGCCGGAATCAGGATCAGCAAAGGCACCACCGCCAGGTCCTGGAACAGCAGCGCACCGAAAATCTGGCGCCCGTGCGGAGTCTGGATTTCCAGCCGCTCGGCCAGCAATTTCGACACGATGGCAGTGGACGACATCGACATGATGCCGCCCAGCGCAATGGCGGCCAGCAGCGGCAGCTCGAGCAACCAGGCGATCAGCGCGGTGAGCGCGATGGTGAGCACGACCTGGGCGCCGCCGAAACCGAATACCGTCATGCGCATGGTCATCAGGCGCGGCAGGCTGAATTCCAGGCCGATGGAGAACATCAGGAACACCACGCCGAATTCGGCCAGATAACGCGCTTCTTCGCTATCCGGGATCCAGCCCAGCGCGAACGGGCCGATGGCAATCCCCGTCACCAGATAGCCAAGCATGGTCGGCAGGCGCAGGGCGCGCGCGGCAGCAGCCACCAGCACGGCAACCGCAAGCAAAATCAGGACAAGCTGGAGGCTGCTGTGCATCGGGGAAAAGCAGTCGAACGATCAGGCTTTAGTATACTTGCCGACCATGCGACCCCAACCCACTTCCCCCGAACATTTGCTTTCACTCGCACGCCAGGTGCTCGACATCGAAGCCGACGCCCTGCGCGCGCTGTCGGATCGCCTCGATATCGGCTTTGCCGACGCCGTGCAGTTGATCCTCGACTGCAGTGGTCGTGTGGTGGTGTCGGGCATGGGCAAATCCGGTCACGTCGGCGGCAAGATCGCCGCCACCCTGGCGTCCACCGGGACTCCAGCGTTTTTCATGCACCCGGGCGAGGCCAGCCATGGCGACCTCGGCATGATCGCGCCCAATGACGTGGTGCTGGCTTTATCGAACTCGGGCGAGAGCAACGAAATCGTCTGCATCGTGCCTCTCATCAAGCGGCGCGGCGCCAAGCTCATCGCGATGACCGGCAACCCCAGCTCGACCCTGGCGCGCGAGGCCGACGCCCACCTGAATGCCGCCGTCGACAAGGAAGCCTGCCCGCTCAACCTGGCGCCGACGGCCAGCACCACCGCGGCATTGGCGCTGGGCGACGCGCTGGCGGTGGCGCTGCTCGATGCGCGCGGCTTTTCGGCCGACGACTTCGCGCGCACCCATCCCGGCGGCAGCCTCGGGCGGCGCCTGCTGGTGCATGTGAGCGACGTCATGCACGCCGGCGATGCGCTGCCCCAAGTCGGGATTGATGCCACGCTCAAGGCCGCCCTGTTCGAAATGACGAAGAAGGGACTCGGCATGACCGCCGTGGTCGACGCCGCCGGCCGCGTGGCCGGCCTCTTCACCGACGGCGACCTGCGCCGCGCACTGGAGCATGCGCTCGATCTGCAGCAGGCGAAGATCGCCGATCTCATGACCCGGAATCCAAAAACGATCCGCGCGGACGAACTCGCCGTGGCGGCGGTGGAAAAAATGGACACGCTGAAAATCAACGGCCTGCTGGTGGTCGACGCCGACAACACCCTGGTGGGGGCGCTCAACATGCACGATCTGCTGAAAGCGGGAGTGGTGTAATGACTGCATCCCTGATCGCCCGCGCGCAGAAAATCAGGCTGATCGCGTTCGACGTCGATGGCATCATGACCGACGGCACCCTGTTTCTGGCCGACGACGGCCAGGAATACAAGGGCTTCAATTCGCTCGACGGCCACGGCCTGAAAATGCTCAAGGGCAGCGGCGTGGAACTTGCCATCATCACCGGCCGCAGCTCGCGCGTGGTGGAAAACCGCGCCAGGAATCTCGGCATCGAAATTGTGCACCAAGGCGCACACGACAAGCTGGTCGTGTACGAGGCGCTGTGCCGCGAGTTGAACATCGAATGCGAGGCCACCGCCTACATGGGCGACGACGTGGTCGACCTGCCGGTGATGCGGCGCGCCGGCCTGGCGATCACCGTGCCTGCCGCGCCCGAACTGGTAAAAGCCTACAGCCACTACACCACCACGCGCGAAGCCGGGCGCGGCGCGGTGCGCGAGGCCTGCGAATTCCTGATGCGCGCGCAGGGCACCCTGGACGCTGCGCTCGCACCGTATCTGAAATGACCGGGCTCGCGTCGAACGTCGCTGGTTCGGGGGCGGCATGATCGCACGGGGCTCGCTGTGGCTGCCGCTGGCGATTTTGCTGCTGCTGGCCGCCCTCAGCTTCTGGATCGAGCAGTCGGTGCAGATGGCGCCCAGCGGCAGCCAGGCGGCCCAAACCGATCCTGAAGGCATCATGGAAAATTTCGATGCGCTGCGCACCGATTCGGCAGGCGCACCGCACTACCGCCTGTCCGCCAAAAAACTCAAGCATTATTCCGGCAGCAAACTCACCGAACTTGAATGGCCGCGCTTCGTTCAGCTCGACGCCGTGGCCGGCCAAGTGAGCGCAGTGGCACGCCAGGCCACCGTCTCGCCCGACGGCACTGAAGTGGACCTGCACGGCAACGTCGTCGTGGAACGCGCCGCCCACCTCGGGCAATCCGCCATGACCCTGCGCACGGCGCAGCTGCTGGTGTTTCCCGAACGTGACCTGCTGCGCGCGCCGGGTGCGGTCGACGTGCACGACGACATCCTGACCTTGCGTGCGGAGGCCATGGAATACGATGCCAAGCGACGCACCATCAAACTGACAGGACGGGTGAAAGCCCGTTATATTTCCGGAAAGACATGAGCGCCATGCAAACATTGAAAACAGGTTTTTATGCGGTGCTGTGCGCCGCGCTGCTGGCTTCGCCCGCCCATGCCGAAAAAGCCGACCGCGACAAACCGGTCAACCTCGAAGCGGATACGGTCACCCTCGACGACCTCAAAAAAATCAGCGTCTATCAGGGCAATGTGATTCTGAATCAGGGCACCCTGATGCTGCGCGCCGATCATGTGCAGGTGACGCAGAATGTGAGCGGACTCGACAAAATCAGCGCCACCGGCCGCCCGGTCGCGTTCCGCCAGAAAGTCGATGGCCGCGAAGAATTCATCGAGGGCTTTGCCGACCGTATCGAGTTCGACAGCGTCAACGGCCAGCTCGAATTGATCGGCCAGGCGCGGCTGCGGCGCGGCGGCGATGAGTTGCGCGGTGCGCAGATTTCCTACAACGCCAATACCGAGTTCTACAAGGTCGTCGGCCAGCCCAACGCTCAGACCCCGAGCGGCCGCGTGCGCGCCGTCATCCGTCCGAAACCGCGCGCCGTGCAGCCCGCCGCCCAACCATGAGCCAGATTTCCGCCCAGCAGCTGCGCAAGACGTATGGCAAACGCACCGTGGTGCACGACGTCTCGTTTGAAGTCAAAAGCGGCGAAGTGGTCGGCCTGCTCGGCCCCAACGGCGCCGGCAAGACAACCTGCTTCTACATGGTGGTGGGGCTGGTCGCGGCCGACGGCGGCAGCGTGCAGATGGATACGCACGACCTCACCCACATGGCGATTCACCAGCGCGCGCGTCTGGGGCTGTCCTACCTGCCGCAGGAGCCGTCGATCTTCCGCAAGATGACGGTGGAGGAAAACATCCGCGCCATTCTCGAGTTCAAACCTTACAGCAAGGACGAACTCGAAGAGCATCTCAACAACCTGCTGGAAGACCTGCATATCGCCCACCTGCGCGATGCGTCCGCCGTCAGCCTGTCCGGGGGCGAGCGCCGCCGCGTGGAAATCGCGCGCGCCCTGGCGATCAACCCGCGCTTCATCCTGCTCGACGAACCTTTCGCCGGAATCGACCCCATTGCAGTGCTCGACATCCAGAAACTGGTGCATTTTTTGATTGAGCGCGACATCGGCGTGCTCATCACCGACCACAATGTGCGCGAAACCCTGGGCATCTGCGACCGCGCCTACATCATCAATGAAGGCCGCGTGCTGATTGCCGGCACCCCCGACCTCATCATCCAGGACGACAATGCCCGCAAGGTCTACCTGGGCGAAAATTTCCGCCTGTAAAAGCTGTCCTCACGCGTGAATCGCGTTAAACTGGGCTCAAGCCGGCACGCTTTTTGCCGTAGTCAAGTTTCATGAAACACAGCCTCCAACTCAAGCTCGGTCAGCACCTCACCCTGACGCCTCAACTGCAGCAGTCGATCCGGCTGCTGCAGTTGTCGACGCTCGAGCTGAACCAGGAGCTGGAGCAGATGCTGCAGGACAACCCGCTGCTGGAGCGCGAGGACGAAGACGAGGCGAGCTACGCCGCGGCCGAGGCGCCGGCCCATACCGCAGAGGCCGAAGCGCAGAGCACGGAAACGCCCCAGCCCGAGAGTGCCGAATCCGAACCGGCCACCGCACTCGATGACGCCGACTGGAACGACTACAGCACCGCCGGCGGCGATGACGAAGACAGCGACTATGCGCAAGGTTCGATATCGGGCTCGACTCTGCGCGAACACCTGCTGAACCAATTGATCGTCAGCCCGCTCACCCTGCGCGACCGCACCCTGGTTGCCGCGCTGATCGACGACCTGGACGAGGCCGGCTTCCTCACCCAGCCGCTGGAAGACATCACCGCAGGTCTGCAAAGCGAGCTCGAAGAGCTCGAGCCGGAAGAGGTCGAAACCGCGCTCAAGCACCTGCAGAACATGGATCCGACCGGCGTCGGCGCGCGCAACCTGGCCGAATGCCTGACCCTGCAACTGCGCGCCCTGCCCCCCGACACCCCGGCGCGCGACGCCGCCATGCGGCTGACTGCGCATTATCTCGATCTGCTCGCCGCGCGCGATGTGGGCAAGCTGAAAAAAATGCTCGGCATCGACGACCCCGCGCTGCGCGCTGCGCGTGCCCTGATCCTGTCCCTGAACCCCCGTCCCGGCGCGGCCTTTGGCGTCGACGAAACGCACTACGTCATTCCCGACGTCTATGTACGCAAGGTCAAGGGCATGTGGATCGCCAGCCTCAACGCCGATGCCATGCCCAAGCTGCGCGTCAACCGCGTCTATGCCGACATCCTGGCGCGCCACCGTGAAAGCGGCGGCAATCAACTGGCCAGCCAGCTGCAGGAAGCACGCTGGCTGATCAAAAACGTGCAGCAGCGCTTCGACACCATCCTGCGCGTTTCGCAGGCCATCGTCGACCGCCAGAAGCATTTCTTCGAGCATGGCGAAGTGGCGATGCGCCCGCTGGTGCTGCGCGAAATCGCCGACGCGGTGGAGCTGCACGAGTCGACCATTTCGCGCGTCACCACGCAAAAATACATGATGACGCCGCGCGGGCTGTACGAACTGAAGTATTTCTTCGGCAGCCATGTCTCCACCGATAACGGCGGCGCCTGCTCGTCCACCGCCATCCGGGCGCTGATCAAACAGCTGATCGCCGCCGAAAGCAGCAAAAAACCGCTGTCCGATGGCCAGCTGGCCGAAGTGCTCGGCCAGCAGGGCATCGTGGTGGCGCGTCGCACCGTCGCGAAGTATCGCGAATTGCTGCAAATTCCACCCGCCAACATGCGCCGCGCACTTTGATCGCAAACGCTTTTCCCCGCCCTGCCGGCCAAAAGGCCGCGCCACGCTTGAATGTGCCCTACTTTCGTCTCACAATGAAATCGAGCGCAAGTTGTCGCTCCTGAGACGGGACAGAAAGCCAGTTTTCAGTTTTATCAAGCAGACTTAGGAGGCTCTATGAATTTGACGATTTCCGGTCATCACCTGGAAGTGACCCCAGCCATCCGCGACTACGTTTCCGAGAAACTCGACCGCGTCAAACGCCACTTCGACCACGTCATCAACGTGACGGTCATCATGCAGGTGGAAAAACTGGTACACAAGGTGGAAGCCACGCTGCACGTCAAGGGCCATGATTTCCATGCGCACAGCGAAGACGGCAACATGTATGCCGCGATCGACCTTCTGGCCGACAAGCTGGATCGCCAGATTGTCCGACACAAGGAAAAAACCTCGGATGTCCATCAGATCAGCGGCGGTCTGAAGCATCAACCGACGGAAAGCGCTGCCTGACGCCGAGCCGTACCAATTGACCAGCCCGCCCGGAGAGACTCCGGGCGTATAATTTGCGCAAGCGCCGGCTCCCCTCCCCCGGCTTTGCAACCGGCATGAACCTAATCGCCCCCCTCATCACCCCCGACACCACCTTGCTGGACCTGAGCTTTTCCAGCAAGAAAAAACTGTTCGAACATGCAGCCGACTTGTTCGCCCAGACCCACGGTCTCAAATCCACCGACATTTTCACCAGCCTGTTCGAACGCGAACGCCTGGGCTCGACTGCACTGGGCTATGGCATTGCCATCCCGCACGGCCGCATCAAGGGCCTGAAGGATGCCTGCGGCGCGTTTTACCGGCTGAAAAACCCCCTCGAATTCGATGCGCCCGACAACCAGCCGGTGCGCTTGTGCTTCATTTTGCTGGTTCCCAAGGATGCCAACGAGCGCCATCTGCAGATTCTGGGCGAACTGGCACAGCTGTTCGGAGACGAGGCGATGCGAACCAGGATGCTGGACGCCGCCACCCCGGCCGATCTGATTGCGCTGCTCGGCGCATGGTCAAGCTAGGGGCACTGTCCGGCGCATGGACGCGATCAGCAACGTTTCGGTCGAAACCCTGTTCCACGACCTGGCAGAACAGCTCGGCCTGCAATGGGTGGCCGGGCGCACTGGCGGCCATCGCACCCTGTCCTCCGAGACCATCCAGCAACCGGCCCTGGCGCTCATCGGCCACCTGAATTTTGTTCACCCCAACCGGGTCCAGGTGCTGGGCTGCGCCGAAATGGACTATCTGCGCGGCCTGACCGAATCCGCTCTGCAGGACGCCATCGACCACCTGTTTTCAACCGAACTGGCCGCCATCGCCGTTGCCAACGGCGAAAGCGTTCCGGCGGTTTTACTCGACGCGGCCGAGCGCACCCAAACGCCCTTGTTCAAGTCAACGCTTGCAAGTCCCATCCTGATGTCCTATCTGGGGCATTACCTGACGCAGAGCCTGGCCGAGGCCACTTCGCTGCACGGTGTGTTTCTGGAAGTCCTCGGTACCGGCGTGCTCATCAAGGGCGATGCCGGCGTCGGCAAGAGCGAACTGGCACTGGAACTCATCACGCGCGGCCACCGCCTGATCGCCGACGATATCGTCGAGCTGAAACACGTTGCGCCGGACACGCTGGAAGGCAGCTGTCCGTCGCTGATCCGAGACTTTCTGGAAGTGCGCGGCCTCGGCATCCTCAACATCCGTTTCCTGTTTGGTGAAATGGCGGTGAAGCCGCAAAAGAACCTCAAGCTCATCGTCGAGCTGGTGCATCCGCAGGAAATCGGCGAAGTCGGCCTCAACCGGCTCGACATGGTGGCATCGACCGAAACCATACTCGGCGTAGGCATCCCCAAGGTGCGTGTTCCGGTCGCCGCCGGTCGCAACCTTGCCGTGCTGGTCGAAGTGGCGGTACGCAACCACATCCTCAAAAGCCGCGGCATCAATCCGCTCGATCAGTTCATCAAGCGCCAGCAGGCCGCCATCGACGGGAGCGACTGAGTGCAGATCGTTCTGGTCTCCGGATTGTCGGGCTCGGGCAAAAGCATCGCCATCGCGGTGCTGGAAGACATCGGCTATTACTGTGTCGACAATCTGCCGCTGGCCATGCTGCAACCCCTGGTCGACTATCTGACGCGCGAAGGCCACACGCGTATCGCGATTGCCATCGACGCGCGCAGCAGCGCGAGTTTTACGCAACTGCCCACGATAGCCGAGACGCTGCGCGCACAGGGGGCCGACCTCAGGGTGATCTTTCTCGAAGCCAAGACGCTGACCCTGGTGAAGCGCTTTTCCGAGACGCGGCGGCGGCATCCGCTGTCCAGCGACAGCGTGTCGCTGCAGGAAGCCATCCAGCTCGAACGCGACATGCTCGCCGACATCGCGCTGCTGGCGCACCGCATCGACACCAGCGATTTGTCCGCCGCAGCCCTGCGCCTGTGGATCAAGGATCTGGTCGGTCAAGATCGCTCGCGCATCACGCTCTTGTTCGAGTCCTTCGGCTTCAAGCACGGCATTCCGCTCGACGCCGACCTGGTGTTCGATGTGCGCTGCCTGCCCAATCCGCACTATGTCGCCGAGCTGCGCCCGCTCACCGGGCGTGACCAGCCGGTGAAAAACTACATCGAGTCCAGTCCCAATGCCATGGCACTGTTGGCCGACATCCGCGGCTTTGTCGAAAATTGGCTGCCGTGCTTCATCCGCGACCACCGCGCCTATCTGACGGTCGCCATCGGCTGCACCGGCGGCCAGCACCGCAGCGTCTACTTCGCTGAAACGCTGGCCGCCGCGTTCCGCGATCGCGAGCAAGTGCTGGTGCGGCACCGCGAACTGTCCTGATGCTGCTGCGCGCCGGCGATGTGGGCGTGTTGCTGGCGGGGGGCGGTCTCGTCGTCGGGCTGAGCGTATTTGCCTGGGGCGGCCAGCACGGCGACACCGCCGTCATTCGCGCCGCCGGCCAGGTCGTGAAAACCACCTCGCTCACCCACGCTCAATCGTTTTCCGTCGACGGCCCGCTCGGCACCACGCACATCGAAATCGAACCCGGCCGCGCCCGCGTGTCCGCCGACCCGTCGGCCCGCCAGCTGTGCGTAAAGCAGGGTTGGCTCACCCGGTCCGGCCAGGCGGCGCTGTGCCTGCCGAATCAGGTCAGCCTCGAAATCCGCGGTCGCACGTCTGCCTATGACACGCTCGGCTATTGAATTGCCGGTCAGCGCGGACGACCGCCGCATCGCGCGGCTGGCTGCGCTGGCAATCGGCCTGACCCTGGCCGAAGCGGCGATTCCCAGTCCCGTTCCCGGGGTGAAACCGGGGCTCGCCAACATCGTCATCCTGCTGGTGCTGCTGCAATACGGCTGGCGCGCGGCGGCGTGGGTGTCGGCCCTGCGCGTGTTGGGCGGCGGTCTGCTGTTAGGGAGCCTGTTCGCTCCGGGTTTCTGGCTGTCGACCGCCGGTGCGCTTGCGAGCCTGGCGGTCCTGGCGCTGGCGCGCCATCTGCCCAGCCGTTATTTCGGGCCGGTCAGCCTGTCGGTCGTGGCCGCGTTCGGCCATATCGGCGGGCAGCTCGCGCTGGCGGGCTGGTGGTTGTTGCCCAGTGCCGCAGTGATCACGCTGCTGCCGGTGTTTGCCGCAGCCGCCCTGATTTTCGGGGCGGTGAACGGCGTGATCGTGGCGCGTCTGCTTGCCGGTCCTGCATCATCCGGGCGACAATCCGCGTCATGCATTCCCCCATCCACACCGTAACTCTGGCGCTGTCCGGCGCCTCCGGCATGGCCTATGGCCTGCGTCTGCTCGAATGCCTGCTGGCCGCCGACGTGCGCGTATACCTGCTGGTGTCACAGGCCGCCCACCTCGTCGCGAAGCAGGAGCTCGGCGTCGCACTGCCGGCCCGAGCCAGCGACCTCGAAACACAATTGTCCGAGGGGCTGAACGCACGCGACGGACAGCTGCGCGTGTTCGGCCGCGAGGACTGGAATGCGCCGGTCGCATCCGGCTCCAATCCGGCCGATGCCATGGTCGTCTGCCCGTGTTCGATGGGCACGCTCGCCGCCATCGCCCACGGCCTGTCGGACAATCTGATCGAACGCGCCGCCGACGTGATGCTGAAAGAGCAGAGGAAGCTCATCCTCGTGCCGCGCGAAGCACCGTTTTCCACGCTACATCTGGAAAACATGCTGACGCTGTCGAGGATGAATGCGGTGATCCTGCCTGCCAACCCCGGCTTCTATCATCGTCCGCAATCGGTCGAAGCCATCATCGATTTCATCGTCGCACGCATACTCGACCAGTTGGGCATTCGGCACGAACTGATGGCGCGGTGGGGTGACGACCGATGACCGCCCTCCCGCTCTTTCCGCTCAATACGGTGGTGTTTCCCGGCGGGCAGTTGCCGCTGCGCATTTTCGAACAGCGTTATCTCGACATGGTCAAGCAGGCCATCGCCGACAATACGCCGTTCGGCATCTGCGCCATTAAAGAAGGCGCAGAGACCGGCACCCTCGCCGTCCCCTACGCCGTCGGCACCCACGTGCGCGTCACCGACTGGGACATGCCGCAGACCGGCATCCTGCACATCGACACCCGCGCACAGGAACGCTTTGTCGTCCGCAGCACCCGTACCGAACCCAACGGCCTGCTCATCGGCACCGTGGAGGCGGTCAGCAGCGAAGTCGCCACAGCCGTGCCCGACGATCTCGAGCTTGCCGTCGAAATCCTGCGCCACATCATCGACGAATACGGCGACGCGCATTTTCCCGCGCCGCACGAATTCGACAATGCCGTGTGGGTGGGCTACAGGCTGTCCGAGGTGCTGCCGCTGAAACTCTCCATCAAGCAAAACCTGCTGGAAATGAACGACAGCGTGACGCGCCTGCGCATCCTCGCCGAATTCCTAAAAAAGCAGATCAACTGATGGCACGCTTCTATCCCGCACTCGAAGCCAGGCACCGCGACTTCATCGCCGCGCAGAGACTCTTTTTCACGGCCAGCGGCACCGCCGACAGCCGGCTCAACCTGTCGCCCAAGGGCATGGACAGCCTGCGCGTCATCGATGCGAAACGCGTGGCCTATCTCGACCTCACCGGCAGCGGCAACGAGACCGCCGCCCACCTGAAACACGATGGCCGCCTGACGCTGATGTGGTGCAGCTTCGACGCCGACCCGCTGATCCTGCGCCTGTACGGACGCGGCCGTGCGGTGCGCCGGCAGGACGCCGAATGGGGCGAATTGCGCCGTCATTTTCCCGCCCTCCCAGGCGAACGCCAGATCATCGTGCTCGACGTCGAATCGGTACAAACCTCGTGCGGCTACGCCGTGCCGAAGTATGCCTATCAGGGCGAGCGCGACACCCTGGCACGCTGGGCCGAGAAGAAAGGCACGGTGGGCTTGCTCGATTACTGGCGCGAGAAAAACCAGGTCAGCATCGACGGCCTGCCCACTGGACTGATGACGGAGGATGCACGATGAAACGGATCCTGATTCCCCTCGGCTTGATCCTGACCGCCTGCGATCCCAGTCCGCCGCCCCAGCCCGAAACCGAACGCCCACCCAACCCGGTTTTCGAAACGCAGATCCAGGCGATTGAAAAGGCGCGTGCGGTGGAAGGGCAGGTGAAGGAAGCAGCGGAGGCGCAACGCAAACAAATGGACGAGGCCGCGCAGCAATAGCCGCATGCTGAAATGGCTGATCACGCTCGTTGCAGCCCTGCTGGTGCTGGGACTGCTCACCCCCTGGCTCAACCACCTGGGGCTGGGTCGGCTGCCGGGTGACCTGCGGGTGAAGCGCGCGCGCGGCACGTTTTATTTCCCCTTCACCAGCGTCGTTCTCATGTCGCTACTGCTCACGCTGCTTGCGTATTTATTTGGCCGATGAACAAAGCCTTCGTCAAGGAATCCGATGCGCCCGAGCTCGACGAGGATGACGTCGCGGCACCGGCATTGCCCGCCGGGTCGAAGAATTACATGACCCCGGCCGGCTACGCGCAGCTCGATGCCGAATTCAATCAACTGTGGAAAGTCGAGCGGCCCAAGCTGGTGGAAACCATCTCGTGGGCGGCGAGCAACGGCGACCGTTCGGAAAACGGCGATTACATCTACGGCAAGAAGCGCCTGCGCGAAGTCGACCGCCGCATCCGCTTTCTGTCCAAGCGGCTCGAGCACGCCGAGGTCGTCGACCCCGCCACTCGCGAGGACACCGATCAGGTGTTCTTCGGTGCGACGGTCACCGTCGCGGACCCGCAAGGCCACGAATCCACCTACGCCATCGTCGGGATCGACGAGGCCGATGCCGGGCGCGGCCGCATCGCCTGGATTTCGCCCATGGCGCGCGCACTGCTGAAGGCGCGCGAGGGCGACACCGTCAGCGTGCAGACCCCTGAAGGCCGGCGCGAGGTGGAAATCGTCGAAGTGCGCTATCAGGCCATCGACTGACAAAATGTGACAGAATTGTGACCGATGCGGGCCAGCTTCCCGCCCGATCAATTCCAATGCGGTGACCACGCGCCGCCCGATCGATTTCAAGAGGTCACATGAACCCCATCCATCCTGGCTTGATCCTGTTGTTGTGTGCGGCCCTTGCCGCCTGTGGCGACGCCACTGCGCCCACCAGCGAAAACGCGCCGCAGGCGGAATCCGCCGCATCCGCCCTGACCCATCCATCCGACATTCTGGCCGCGTTGCCGCCCGAGGCCCAGCCTTACGGGCTGGATGTCTATACCGCCAAGTGTGTGGCCTGCCATGGCAACCTGGGACAGGGAATCGCCAAGAATCCCGCCCTCAGGGGACTGACGCCCATAGCGATGCAGCAGAAACTGCATGACTACCGCGCCGGCAAAGCTGCGGGCGCGCAAACCGCGGTAATGGCTGCGGCGGTGGCCGGCCTCAGCGATGCGGAAATCGCCGCGGTGTCGATCTACACCGGAGAGTAAGACAAGGGACTGGGCGCGTTCATGCGCAAGGCATGAACGCAGGAAGACTCAGTACAACGCGCTCGCCAGCAGGCGCCGGTAGCGGCTCACCCGTTCGTCGCCATCCAGCAGGTTGAATACCGCCAGCAGGGTCTTGCGGCCGATGTCGTCCCCGAAGCCGCGATCTCGGCGCACGATTTCCAGCAACTGGTCCATGCCCGCTTCATACTGCCCAGCGGCGACCAGCAGGTTGGCGAGTTTCAGCCGCGCCTCCAGATCGTTTTCATTCGCCGCCACCCGCTGCGTCAACGTCGCCACGTCCTCGCCCGCCGTGCCCATGAATTGCAGGCGCGCCTTCATTTGCGGAACGCGCGGGTCGGCATCATCCGGCAGGCTTCCCATCAGACGCTGCGCCTCGTCCGCTTCATTCAGGTCGAGCATGATTTCAGCCGCATCGAGCCGCACCCCGATATGGGCGGGGTCGATTCTCGACGCATCGGCCAGCTTCTGCAGCGCCCCCGACAGGTCGCCCGCAACACGCAATTCGGCGGCCTGGGCGCGCAATTCATCAGCCGGACCGGGGATCAGGCGATCGAGGAAGGCACGCACCTCTCCTTCAGGCAGCGCGCCGGAAAACTCGTCGACCGGCTCGCCGTCGATGAACGCCTTGACGCTGGGAATGCCGCGCACGCCGTAGCGCGCAGCGAGTTCCTGATTCTCGTCCGAGTTGATCTTGGCGAGCAAGAACTTGCCGCCATATTCGGCCGCGAGTTTCTCCAGAACGGGCTTCAGCGATTTGCACGGACCACACCAGGGCGCCCAGAAATCGACCACCACCGGGCGACGCTTAGACTCCTCGAGCACGTGTTGCGGAAAGTCGGCCAGGCCGACATCGAGGTCATGTTCAGACATGGGGGCTCCGCTTCAATCTGCTGGCTTGCATCAACCCGGCTCACTCAGACCGTCTTAAATCTGTCTGGCCAGCTCGGCCGCGATGCCGGTATACGATCCCGGCGTCATCGTTTTCAGGCGTGCCTTCTCGGCGTCCGGGATCGCCAGACCGTCAATGAAGACATGCAGCGTCTCGCGTGTCATGCCGCCCTTGCCGCGCGTGAGCGCCTTCAGTTGTTCGTAGGGGTTGGCCACGCCATATCGCCGCATCACGGTCTGGATCGGCTCGGCCAGCACTTCCCAGTTGGCATCGAGATCGGCCGCCAGCACAGCCGGGTTGGCCTCGAGCTTGGAAAGACCGCGCAGGCAGGACTCATACGCCAGCAGGCTGTAGCCGAAGCCCACGCCCATGTTGCGCAGCACGGTGGAGTCGGTGAGGTCGCGCTGCCAGCGCGAGATCGGCAGCTTCTCGGCCAGATGGCGCAGCACCGCATTGGCCAGCCCCAGATTGCCTTCGCTGTTTTCGAAATCGATGGGATTGACCTTGTGCGGCATCGTGCTTGACCCGACCTCGCCCTCCTTCACCTTCTGCTTGAAGTAGCCGACCGAGATGTAGCCCCAGACGTCGCGATTGAAGTCGATCAGGATGGTGTTGGTGCGCGCGATGGCATCGTACAGTTCGGCCATGGCGTCGTGCGGCTCGATCTGGATGGTATAGGGATTGAAGCTGAGCCCCAGTTCCATCACAAAGCCGCGTGCAAAATGTTCCCAATCCAGGTCCGGGTAAGCCGACAGATGCGCGTTGTAGTTGCCGACCGCGCCGTTGATCTTGCCCAGCAGTTCGGTCGCGCCGATGGCATCCCAGGCGCGGCGCAGTCGATAGACGACGTTGGCGAGCTCCTTGCCGACCGTGGTGGGCGAAGCGGGCTGGCCGTGGGTGCGCGACAGCATCGGCAGATCGGCCAACTCGTGCGCCAGTTCGCTCAGGCGCGCGATGAGCTTTTCCAGCGCGGGCAGCAGCACGGCATCGCGTGCGCCCTTGAGCATCAGGGCATGCGACAGGTTATTGATGTCTTCCGAGGTGCAGGCGAAGTGGATGAACTCGGATACGGCGGCAATTTCGGCGCTGGTTTTGGTCTTTTCCTTGAGGAAATATTCCACCGCCTTCACATCGTGATTGGTGGTCGCCTCGATGGCCTTGACGCGCTCGGCATCGGCCACCGAAAACGTGTCGGCGATGCCGTCTAGCAAAGCGATGGCCTCGGCGGAAAACGCCGGCACTTCGACGATGGCGGGCTCGTTTGCCAGCGTCTTCAGCCATTCGATCTCGACGATGACGCGGTATTTGATCAGGGCATACTCGCTGAAGAAGTCGCGCAGCGGCATGGTTTTGCTGCCGTAACGGCCGTCGAGCGGCGAGAGGGCGGTGAGTGCGGTCAGTTCCATCGTGTCATCCGATATTGATTGTCTAGTTTGTCAAACGGTACGCCGATCGCGCCATCTTAAACGGTACGCCGATCGCGCCACGTCAAACGGTACGCCTGTCGCGTACGGCCTGCGCCAGGGTGCCGCTGTCCACATATTCCAGTTCGCCGCCCACCGGCACCCCGCGCGCCAGCCGGCTGACCTTGAGACCGCGCGCCTTCAGAAGTTCGCCGATGGTGTGTGCGGTGGCTTCGCCTTCCGGCGTGAAGTTGGTCGCCAGGATCACCTCCTCGACCACTCCGTCGAGCGCGCGGTTGATCAGGCGGTCGAGATGGATCTCGCGCGGGCCGATGCCGTCGAGCGGGGAGAGGCGTCCCATCAGCACGAAATACAAACCGCTGTAGCTCTGCGTGGCCTCCATCATGTTGAAGTCGGCCGGCATTTCGACCACCGCAAGCTGCCGCTTGTCGCGGCGCGGGCTGGCGCAGACCTCGCACACCTCCGCCTCGGAAAAGTTGTTGCACAGCCGGCAATGGTGCAGGTGCGTCAGCGCGTGATGCAACGCCCCTGCCAGCGCCTCGGCACCGCGCCGGTCGCGCTGCAGCAGATGATAGGCCATGCGTGCGGCCGACTTGGGGCCGACCCCGGGCAGCACGCGCAAGGCGCCAATCAGATTTTCGAGCGCGGCAGGTTGCACGGACGGTGCCTCAGAACGGCAGCTTCATCCCCGGCGGAATCGGCAGGCCTGCGGTCACGCTGCCCATTTTTTCCTGCACGGTCGATTCGACCTTGCGCACCGCATCGTTCACCGCTGCGGCCACCAGGTCTTCCAGCATTTCGCGGTCGTCCGTCATCAGGCTGGGATCGATGCTGACGCGGCGCACGTCATATTTGCAGGTCATCGTGACCTTGACCATGCCGGCACCGCTGGCGCCCTCGATTTCGATTTCGGCCAGCTTGGCCTGCATCTTGGCCATGTTCTCCTGCACCTGCTGGACCTGCTTCATCATGTTACCGATGCCGCCCTTCATCATGTCGATTCTCCTAGTGGCTGTATGGACGTAGCGTCGATCTGGCCACCAAACTGGTCGACCAGCTCACGCACGAATGGATCCGCTTCGATAGCGGCCACGGCCTCGGCCTGGCGCGCTTCCTTGATGCGCGTGCGCACCTGCTGCGGCGTCTGCTCGGCGGCTGCGCCGATCTCGAACGTGACCTTGAGCGTCGCGCCGTACTTGTCGTGCAGGGCCGAGACCAGCTTGTCCTGGTAGGCGCGATCCAATAAATGTTTGTGCGCCTCGCCGACGCGCAAGCTCACCGCGTCGTCCTCCTGCGACACCAGTTCGCAGTGATCGGCGAGCATCTTGGCCATGCCGCCGAGGCGCAACTCGGCGACGACGGCGAGCCAGTCCCATGTGGCATGCGGCGAAGGTTCGCGGGCATGCAGCGGAGCGGCGAAAGGCGCTGGCGATGCAGCGGTCGCGACCGGCTCGGCAGGCGCAGCCTCGTCCCGCGGCACAGCGGCCGGCTTGGGTGCAGGCGGCGCGCTGGGCGCGGCCATCGGCGCAGCGGCACGCGGTGCCGGTTCTGCACGCGCCGGCACCGGGCGATCCGCCGACACGCCACGCGGCGCGGTGTTTCCGGAACCTGGCGCAAAGGCCAGCATGCGCAGCAGCGTCATGCAGAAGCCGGAAAACTCGTCCGGCGCATACGGCAGGTCGCGGCGACCGTTCAGTGCGATCTGGTAGTACAGCTGCGCGGTTTCGGCATCCAGCTGCGCAGCGGCAGCTTGCATCCGTTCGACATCGGGGCTGTTTTCCACTGCGCCGCTTTCAATTGCATGGGGCGCATGCAGCAGCAGCGCCAGCTGGGTCAGCAGGGTCCCCAGATCCTGCAGCGTCGCATCGAAGGCGATGCCGCGTTCGGCCAGCTGCCGCGCCTGATCGAGCAGCGCATCGCCGTCGCGCGCCGCCAGCGCGTCGAGCAGGTCGAACAGGTAGTCGCGCCGTACCGTGCCGAGCATGGCCTCGACAGCGGCTGCCTCCACCTTGCCGCCGCCGTAGGCGATCGCCTGGTCGGTCAGCGACAGCGCGTCGCGCATGCTGCCGGCGGCTGCGCGCGCCAGCAGATTCAGCGCCAAGGGTTCAGTGGCGACGCCTTCCTGTTCCAGCACCTCGCTCAAGTGCTGCGACACCAGCGCGGGCGGCATCGGTTTCAGGTTGAACTGCAGGCAGCGCGACAGCACCGTCACCGGAATCTTCTGCGGGTCGGTGGTGGCGAGAATGAACTTCACATGCGCGGGCGGCTCTTCCAGCGTCTTCAGCATGGAATTGAACGCCGGTTTCGACAGCATGTGCACTTCGTCGATGATGTAGACCTTGTAGCGTCCTACAGTCGGCGCGTACTGCGCGTTGTCGAGCACCTCGCGCATGTTGTCGACGCCGGTATTCGACGCGGCGTCCAACTCGAGCAGGTCGACAAAACGCCCGGCGTCGATCTGGGTGCAGGCCGAGCACGTACCGCAGGGGGTGGCGGTCACGCCGGTTTCGCAGTTGAGGCACTTGGCGAGAATCCGCGCCAGGGTGGTCTTGCCCACCCCGCGCGTGCCGGTCAGCAGATAGGCATGGTGCAGCCGGCCCTGCGTCAGCGCGTTGGAGAGCGCCTGCACCACATGTTCCTGCCCCTTGAGGTCGGCAAACGCGCGCGGCCGCCACTTGCGCGCCAGCGCAAGTGCGGGGGATGCAGAGTCGCCGAAGAGATCAGTCATGTTTGAGGGGCTAGGGGTCAGGATTCAGGGTCAGGAAAAAGCCATGTGCTCACGGCTCGCACTGGCGAAACCGTTACACCCTGATCCCTGAATCCTGACCCCTGAATCCTGGAAAAGTGGCGAGCCTTACCCCGGCACTGGAATCGGTCGCTGGGGCTGCTTCCTTCCGGACCTGACCCGATTCACGACTTAGCCATGCGGGGAGACCCGCCGCGTGCATTTTAACCCGGAAGCCGGTTTATTCCTCATCTGCCGGCACGGTCAGGCGGCGTTTTTTCACCGCATCTGCCAGCATCCGCAGCAGCGGAATCGTGTCGTCCCAGCCGATGCAGGGGTCGGTGATCGACTTGGCATATTCCAAGGGCTGTCCGGGAACCAGGTCCTGGCGCCCCGCATTGAGGTGGCTTTCGACCATGGCGCCGATGATGCGCGCATCGCCGCCGGCCACTTGGGCGGCCACCTCGGCGCCGACATCGATCTGGCGCTGGTACTGCTTGCTCGAATTGGCGTGCGAAAAATCGATCATCAGCTGCTGGCGCAGGCCGGCGGCAGCCAGTTCGCCGCACGCCAGATTGACGCTCGCCGCATCGTAGTTGGGCGCCTTGCCGCCGCGCAAAATGACGTGCGTGTCTTCGTTGCCGGAGGTGCTGAACACGCCGACGTGGCCCGACTTGGTGATGGAGATGAAGTGGTGACGCGCCGACGCTGCCTTGATCGCGTCCACCGCGATACGCAGGCTGCCGTCGGTGCCGTTCTTGAAGCCGACCGGGCACGACAGGCCGGACGCCAGCTGGCGATGCGACTGCGACTCGGTGGTGCGCGCGCCGATCGCGCCCCAGCTCACCAGGTCGGCGATGTACTGCGGCGAGATCAGGTCAAGGAATTCGGTGGCGCACGGCAGGCCGATTTCGTTGATCTCCAGCAACAGTTTCCGCGCCAGCCGCAGGCCTTCGTTGATGTCGAAGCTCTCGTCCAGATGCGGATCGTTGATCAGGCCCTTCCAGCCCACCGTGGTGCGCGGCTTTTCGAAATACACCCGCATGACGATGATGAGATCGTGCGCCAGTTCGTCGGCCAGCGGCTTCAGCTTGCGGGCGTAATCCAGTGCCGCTGCCGGGTCGTGGATCGAACACGGGCCGACAACGATGAACATGCGGTCGTCCGCCCCGCGCAGCACGTCGTGAATGGCGCTGCGCGCGTGCGCCACGTGCGCCAGCACGGTTTCATTGGCGCGCAGTTCACGCATGATCTGCATCGGGGCGAGCAGTTCGCCGCTTTGCTCGATGCGGGTATCGTCGGTTCGGGTGGCAGACATGATCAGGTTCCGTTCGTTAAGGTTCGTGGCGGCGGCTTAAACAAAAAACCGCCAGCGGGCTGGCGGTTTCGTGAAGGCTGTGCTGTTCGTTTCAGCGCCTCCCGACCGCCTGCGGCGTGGGATAAAAGCGGCAAAAAAAGAACATTTCGGCACGAATCATGCAAACAGTCTACCAAAACAGGGAGAATCCCGCCAAGCGCCCTTTAATGGGAATGGGGTCATGCCAAACATAACGCCGCACCCATCACGCTCAATCAAATAATCGGGTGGTACGAACAATGGAGAATAGTGTCGAAATCATGGCTAACGAGACAGACATTCAGCAAGCGGCGCAGGACATGCGGCGCGACAAGCGCTTCCAGGTGTCGCAGGCGGCCATCATCACCCAGCCGGGCCATACCGAAATCGCCTGCGAAATCCGCGACTTCTGTTTTGGCGGGCTATTCCTCAAGTTCACCAACCCCGAAGCGGCGATCGCCTCGCTGGCCAAACGCGCCGACGCCGAGGTGGAAATCGTCTTCACCCCGGTATCGCTCAACACCACCCAGACCTTCCGCGTGCCCGCGCAGCTCAAGCGCCTGAGCCCGCTCGGCGTAGGCGTTGTGTTTGCCCGGCAACCGGTCGACGCGCTGCGTGCACTGCAAAAACTGCGCATGGCCGAACACCGGCAAAAACTGGCCGCCCTGCCCGCTTCCAGCGCACACCCGCATCTGCGCGAGGCCAGCACCACGCTGCTGAATGAAACCCTGCTCCAGGTCCACGACCAGGTGACGCGTTTGCTCGGCGACAAGCTCAGCGCGGCCGCCCTGCATGCCTCCGGCATTGCCGAGCACAGCGGACTGCTGAGTGCCGTGCACGAATTCGGCAATCACGCCGCAACCATGCAAACCCGCTTCGTGCAGCAGGTTCTGGATGCACTGAAGCAGGCGCGTCCGGTGCAGACCCAGGCCACCCGCGACACCATGGACGGCGGACTGGCCCTGGTCGATGAACTCGACTTCGAGGACTGGCTTTCCACCTCGTCCGAGGCCAACAAGCTGGAAGAGCAGTTCCGTGAACAGCTCGCCGACATCGAGCCGCGCATTGGGCAATTGTTCGGCTTTGCCTGCGATCACAACAACAACCCCTTCGGTCCCGCTGTCATCGGCCACGCCTACCGCAGCGCCCTGCAGGATGTGCCGGTGCTGGCGCGCGCGCGCCAGGTAGCGTATGCCACGCTGCGCGACGTGCTGTCCGACCAGCTCGCCGCGCTGTATGCCGAACTGCTGGCCTTGTTGCCGGTCTCGCAGGCCGAAGTCGAACGCCAGCAGCACCCTGGCTCGCAGCCGCAGCCCGCCGCCCCCTCGGCGCCTGCTGCCGCGGAACCCTCGCTGCCGGAGTCTTCCGCGCCGACAGCCGCGCCGTCGCAAGGCACCCTCGGCCGGCTGACCGGCTCGCTGCTGGACTTTTTCCGCGGCCAGCCGGCTGCCGGCCCTTCTGCGTCGGCACCGCTGGGCAGCGCATCCGCCCCCGGCAGCGCCCTGCCGGGTCATGCCGCCCAGGGCACGGCCGGCGGCGGCGGTGCGCCCGGCAACCAGCCCATGATGACAGGCGCGCCCGGCGTGGCGCACTCGCCGGTGCTGCAGCGCCTGGCCGCCGCCGGCGCGCTGCCGCCCGCCGTCACCCACGAAATGCAGCGCTCGGTCGACATGTTCGGTGCGCTGTTCGACACCATGCATGCCGAAAAATCGGTCAGCGAAGGCATGCGGCCGTTCTTCCAGCAGCTGGAAACCAGCCTCATCAAGCTGGCGATGGCCGATCCGCAATTCCTCAGTTCGCCCGCCCACCCTGCGCACAAGGTGCTGAACACGTTAGACCGCATCAGCATGGTGGCGGGCGACGACGGCAAGATCACCGATGCGCGTCTGCTGCGGCTGATGAGCCGCTGGACCGACCGCATCAACGCCGAGGCCGACAAGAATCCGGGCGTGTTCGAAGAAGCGCGCACCCAGCTTGAGCGGGTGGTCAAGCCGCTCTTGAACGAGCGCGCCGCGCGCGTCTTCCGCCTGCAGGAAATGTGCGAGGGCCGCCAGAGCGCCGAAGTCTCCAAGCAGCGCATCCTGCGCGAGTTGCTGGGGCGCCTGGACGAACGCTCGGTTCCCAATGCGGTGATCGAGCTGTTGAACGGCGGCTGGCGCAATGTGCTCTTGATGGCTGAAATGCGCCACGGTGTCGACAGCGACGAAGCGCGCGAAGCCTGGCAGGTGTTGCAGCAACTGTGCGCATGGCTGGATCCGGAACACGCCGAGCCGCCTGCCGCGGCCGATATCCAGACGCTGCTGCAGCGGATCGACCAGGCACTCACCCTGGTATGTGCCGACAAGTTCGCGCAGGATCGCATCGTCGACCAGCTCGCCACCGCGCTGTTCGACGAGGATAAATCCCAACATCAGCACACCTCGGTCGCCGCCCGCCTCGACGACGCGGCCAGCGAACCCCTGAGCGAGGCACAGGACACCCTCGCCGAACGCCTGCGCGTCGGCGACTGGCTGCAGTTCAAGTCGCTGGAATCCCCGCTCAATCTGATCTGGATCGGCGACCAACCGCCGGTGTATGTGTTCGCCAACTACCGCGGCATCAAGAAGCTCGACCTCAAGCGCCAGGATCTGCTGCAATCGCTCGAAGACGGCGGAGCGCAATGGACCGAAGATCTGGAACTGCCGCTGATGGACCGTTCCTACAGCGCGATGATCCAGAAAATGCAGCGCGATTTGCTGTGGCAGGCCTCGCACGACTCAGCCACCGGGCTAGCCAACCGCAAGACCTTCTTCCGCGCCATCCGCCGCAACTGGCTGCGTAGCCAGGCGACAGACGGTGGCTTCGCCATTGGCGTGATCCAGCTCGATTTCAGTAATCCCGCAGGCGAAGCGGTTGGGGCCGAAATCCGCACTCCCATCCTGCGCGAATACGCGCAGATCATGCCCACCCTGCTGCCACCCAACGCCCTGCTCGCCCGGGCAGGCGAATCCGGCATTGCGTTCTGGATCGAGGCGGCCGGCCCTGCCTCCGCGCAGGCGCAGGCCGAGGCTCTATTGCACGGCGTGGCTGCACAACCCCAGGAAATCAACGGCACCCGCTACCGCGTGCAGGCCGCAGCTGGCCTGATGTGGGCCAGCGACTGCCTCAGCCCCGAAACCTATTACGACAATGCCAACGCCGCCTGCGCCCGCGCGCGCGAATCCGGCATTCCCATTGTCCAATACGGCAGCGAAGGCGACGACAGCGGCGTGCTCGCACTGGCGGACTGGGCGCACGAACTGACTGCCATCCTCGCCAACAACCTGCTCAGCCTAAATTGCCAGCCGGTGGTTGCCGTAGCCGACGCCGCGCGTACCCCCCTGTATTTCGAAGTGCTGCTGCACCCGACCGCCCACGCCGAACGCATCATTCCCACGCGCGACCTGATTGCGGTCGCCGAGCGCCTGCAGCGCATCACCGAAATCGACCGCTGGGTGGTCAGGCACGTCCTGCAGTGGATGCGCGACCATGCCGACAAGCTTGCCCTGCTTGGCGGCTTCTCGATCAACCTGTCGGGCCAGTCGGTCACCAATCCGCTGTTCCTGAAATTCCTGCTGGCCGAACTGGCACGTGGCGACATCCCCGGCGACAAGCTGATTTTCGAGATCAGCGAAGCCGACGCCGTCGACGGCCACGCTCAGACCCAGCTGTTCATGCGCCAGCTTCAGCGCCACGGCTGCCGCTTCACGCTCGACGATTTTGGCGTCGGCAGCAGTTCCTACACCAGCCTGAAGAGCATGAAGCTGGATTACCTGAAGATCGACCGCGCCCTGGTGCGCGAGATCGGCACCAGCATGATCGACGAGGCGCTGGTACGGTCGATCCTGGAAACGGGCAGCTTCCTCGGGATCAAGACGGTGGCGGGGTTTGTGGAGGATGCGGAGACGCTGGCGAAGTTGGGGGAGATGGGGGTGGATTGTGTGCAGGGGTATCTGATCGGCGAGCCGAAGCCGCTGGATACGTTGGCCTGAGGCTTGGCTCCGTCATTGCGAGGCGCGCAGCAACGAAGCAATCCAGTCTAGTTAGGCGCGTAGCACGACCGAGTAGTGAGTCCTTCTTAGATCTACTGACCGTTGGCCGGAGGTAGCCCGGCAGCTAGTCACTTTTCTTGTCTCGCCAAGAAAAGTAACCAAAAGAAAGCGACCCCGACATCCCCGAATTCCCGAAAATCGAGCCTGCCGGACGGGCGGCGAAGAACTCGCCCCGCCTGGCTGTTTTTAATTGGTTTTTTGTGGGCGGGGCTCAAACACCTTCGCCGCTGATCCGCCCGTCAGGCTCGATTTTCGGCGGGGCTGTGAGGGGAGGAAAGTCAAAACCAGGGCGGTGACAAATAAATTTTTTGAGTGCTTGTGAAACGACGCCAAGCTCTAGATGAGGTCTATTCTTTTTTGGCAGTCACTTCGGAATCTCTTGCATTGAGGCTAGCCTCAATCTCGCCTCGCAAAATCCTAGTTTGATGAATCATCTGCCGAAGTGCAGAAATCAAATCCCGGAGGCTTTCCACGGGAATAGGTATGCCCGCTGGTTGGACACGACGTTTCAACTTCCCGTGAGTTGTTTTCTCGGGCCAAACACCAGCAAGACTCTGTACAAGCAGAACATCCTGGTCGTCCCTCATCCAAATGTTGTGTGCAAGGGCATTTCTTCGGTTTTCGATTTCGTCGAGAAGCTTTCCAAATTCCCGAAGATTTGTTGTCTTTGATGTAAGGCCCGAGAGACTCATCAGGTCACCAATCATTCCTACCGTGTCTTTCGACCGGGTAGAACGTACTGCCACACGGCCGCGCTTCGGATCAAGGTGGAGAAGGGCAAAGACCGTAAGTCGAAGCTCATGCTCCTGCAGTGCCCAAGCAGTAATCGCTTCCCCTATAAGGGCAAGATGCTCATCGGGAAGCCGATCGACAATTGGTAGAACCTTCATAGAGGCTAGAAAGGATACAAATTCCCCATCCCTACAAGTCCGCTCTAAGCCGTCCCACCCACCGTCAACCCATCAATCCGCAAGGTCGGCTGTCCCACGCCGACCGGCACGCTCTGGCCTTCCTTGCCACAGGTGCCCACGCCGGAATCCATTTCCATGTCGTTGCCGATCATGGAGACGCGCGTCAGCACTTCGGGGCCGTTGCCGATGAGGGTGGCGCCTTTCACCGGGTAGGTGATCTTGCCGTCCTCGATCATGTAGGCCTCGGCGGCGGAGAAGACGAATTTGCCGCTGGTGATGTCGACCTGGCCGCCGCCGAAGTTGACGGCGTAGAGGCCGTTCTTCACCGAGGCGATGATTTCGTGCGGGTCCTTGTCGCCGCCGAGCATGAGAGTGTTGGTCATGCGCGGCATGGTCAGATGCGCGAACGATTCGCGCCGTGCGTTGCCGGTGATCGGCATGCCCATCAGGCGGGCGTTCATCATGTCCTGCATGTAGCCGGTGAGGATGCCGTCTTCGATCAGCATGGTGCGCTGGGTGGGGTTGCCTTCGTCGTCGACGTTCAATGAGCCGCGGCGCAGCGGGATGGTGCCATCGTCGACCACCGTCACGCCGGGCGCGGCGACGCGTTCGCCGATGCGGCCGGAGAAGGCCGAGCTGCCCTTGCGGTTGAAGTCGCCTTCGAGGCCGTGGCCGATGGCTTCGTGCAGCAGGATGCCGGGCCATCCGGAGCCGAGGACGACGGTCATGCTGCCGGCGGGCGCGGGGCGGGCGTCGAGGTTGACCATGGCCTGGTGCACGGCCTGGCGCGCGTATTTTTCCAGGATGTCGTCGGTGAAGTAGCTGTAGTCGAAGCGGCCGCCGCCGCCGCCGCTGCCCTGCTCGCGACGGCCGTCCTGCTCGGCGATGACCTGCAGCGACAGGCGCACCAGCGGGCGCACATCGGCGGCCAGGTGGCCGTCGGAACGCGCGATGAAAATCACCTCGTATTCGGAGGCGAGGCTTGCCATCACCTGGATGACACGTGGGTCCATGGCGCGGGCTTTCTTCTCCAGCCGCTCCAGCAGCGCGACCTTGTCGGCATCCTGCAGGCTCACCAAGGGATCGACCGCGTTATAGAGCTGGCGGCCTTCGCCGCGCTGCACCACGCCGAAGCTGCGGTTCTGCCCGGCGCGCGCGATCGCGCGGGTGGCGTCGGCTGCCGCGCCCAAGGCATCGAGGCTGATGTCGTCGGAATAGGCGAACGCGGTTTTTTCGCCCGAGATCGCGCGCACGCCGACGCCCTGGTCGATGTTGAAGCTGCCGGACTTGACCTGGCCTTCTTCCAGGCTCCAGCCTTCGGAACGCGAATACTGGAAATACAGGTCGGCGTAGTCGACGTCATGCGTGAGCAGGCGGCCGAACACCGGCGCGAGCTTGTCGGCGTCGAGCCCGTTCGGCGTCAAGAGCGTGGCTTCGGCGGAATGGAACAGCTGTTCGGCAGTCTGGATGGGAACGAAGGCGTCGGTGGGATTCATGATGTGTCCTGTTTATTTGGCGGTGGGCTCGCGCTTGGCCACTGAACGGCGTTCGATCACGTCGACCTGGATCTGCTGGCACTGGATGAAGCGGTGCTGCAGCGCGGGAAGACTCTTTCTGAGGCTGGCCTGGTAGGCCGGATTGATGTTGGCGATGACGACGCCGGAGCCGCGCGGCAGGCGGTCGAGCACCACGCCCCAGGGATCGACGATCATGCTGTCGCCGTGGGTTTCGCGGCCCGAAAGATGGTAGCCGCCCTGCGCCGGGGCCACCACATAGGCGAGGTTCTCGATCGCGCGCGCGCGGATCAGGGTTTCGAAATGCGCACGACCGGTGGTGGCGGTGAAGGCCGACGGCACCACGATGATGTCAACTTCGGGCATGGCCCGGTACAGCTCGGGGAAGCGCAGGTCGTAGCAGATCGACAGGCCGATGCGGCCGAACGGGCTGTTGATGACGACGACCTTGTCGCCCGGCTCGATCAGCTTGGCTTCCTGGTAGCGCTCGTTGCCGAGGTCGAGGCCGAACAGGTGGATTTTGTCGTAGCGCGCCACCTGCTTGCCGCGTTCGTCGTACACCAGGCAGCTGTTGCGCACCTTGTTGGCGACGCTGGCCTCCAGCGGCACCGAGCCGCCGATCAGCCAGATCTTGTGTTTCTTCGCCATGCGCGACAGGAAGGCCTGGATCGGGCCATGGCCTTCGGCCTCGCGTGCCTTCACCACATCGGCATCCTTGAGCCCCATGATGCAGAAAAACTCCGGCAGCACGACCATGCGCGCGCCCCCTTCGACCGCCAACTCGATGAGCCGTTCGGTCTCGGCCAGGTTGGCCGGCACGTTGGGGCCGGACGCCATCTGGATCGCCGCCACGCGCACGGTTCCGGCCTGCAGCGCGGGTTTTTTGACTTGTGCACCTTTGGAACGTGCAACGGTGGTTTTTGCGGGTTTTTTCGTCGTCATGTAACAGATTCCACGATCATGGTTCAGACACCGGCGGTTCGGTTTTGGTTTTGCTCAATTTTTTGACGTCGGGAGACTGCCACGCCCCGGTCACCATATATTCCCGGCTGATCGCCTCCTCGAACGGGTCACGCAGCAGTTTTTGCGCAGCCAGCGCGCCTACCCCTGCCAATGGCCCGCCAAGCAATGCGCCAGCCACGGCGACGCCTTCGGACAGTTTCGGGATCACTTTCACCCGCAGCTGCACGGCTTCCTGATTGAGATCGGCCATTCCGGACATGTTCACCTTGGCAGCCGGCCCGCGCATCCTGAAGTCATCGCTGTAGACCACGCCGCGCGCGATGCGCAGGGTGGCGCTGATGTCGTCGAAGGCATAGCCTTGATTGAAGATATCACGGAAATCGAAGTTCAACCGGCGCGGCAGCGATTGCAGGCTCAACACGCCGAGCAGCTTGCCCGCACCGGGGTTGATCTTGAGGAACTGCCCCCCCTTGGCCTTGAAGTCGAGCTCCCCCGCCAGCGTGTCGAACGCGAAATCGGCAGGCGAGCCCACCCAGGTGGCGTTGCCCCGGATCTCGGCACTGCCGCGCTTGAGCGTGTCGGGGTAGCCGAAGCGGGCCAGAAACCTGCTCGCATCCAGCACGTTCAGATTCAGCTCGGCGCGGGTTTCGCTCGGCGCGCCATCTCGCCACAGGCCACTCATGCGGAACACGCTGTCCGGGTGCGTGAGCTGCAGGCTGTCGATCACCAGGCCTTGCGGCGCGCCGTGCGCCAGCACCTCCAGCCGCCCCAGTGAACGGTCCTGCAGACGGAAATCCTCCACCGTCACATCCAGCGTGGGGAAATCCTCGGCCGTCAGGGTGTTGATACCCTCCGCGGCACCGGTGGCAGGTACTGCAGCCGGGATGGTCAGCTGCTTGAACTGCGCCGACACGCGGGCGGGCTGCTCCCTGGAGGACTCTGATCCACTACGGGCTGAAGCCCCGGTGGAATCGTATGCCCCGGCCGGCCGATAGGTCAGCACGCCGTTCAGTTCGCGCCCGGTCACCTGGGTGCGCAACAGGCCGTTGCGGGTGCGCCCCTGCAGACGCACCCCCTGATAGCGCCGCCCCATCAGATCAAACGACTCGAAGCCGAGATCGATGGAGGACAACGGCAAGGCCGCCTTGTCTTCACCCTTGGGCAGCAGCGCCGTCCAGCCCGAAATGTCCAGGCCGCGCCCGCTGCCGGACAGCCGCAAGCCGGGCTCGGCCGGCATGACCGCCTGCCCGCCAAAGCGGATTTCGCCGCGATCAAAGCCGCCTGTCGCGCTGCTGCGCCACACGGCGCTGACGGGTTGGCCCAGCCGCACCGCATGCTGCCGGCCATCACCCTGCGGCTGGATGCTCACGCGCAGCGGCAGCGGCTGCGCGGCGGTCTTCGCCAGCGGTGCCGGCAGGCTGGCGCCCAGCCCCACCAGATCGGATTCGATGCGGATGCGATCTCCTGCAGAGTCCAGATCAACTTGGCCACGCCAGCTTGTCTGGCCCGACAGGCGCTTGCCCCACGCCGCCCCCAGCCAGGGTGTCATGCCCGTCGCAGTGGCGCGGCCCTGCGCCAGAATCTGCACCGAGCCGTTTCGCGTGTCAGCGTCGATGCGCAAGGGGCCGCCGAGAAACTGCGCGGTCAGGTTGTTCGCATTGAGGCTGTCGCCGGTGAAATCGATGTTGCCGCGCGTCTGGTCGAGCCGCGGCAGGCCGGGCGGAAACAGGGTATTGCCCAGAAACGACAGCCGGCCTGTCAGGGTGGTGTCGTGGCTGTGGCGCAGCGGAACCTGCAGTTTCAGGGCCAGTTTCATCGGCCCGCTGCCGTCCAGGGCATCGGTGAAACCGCGCAGGCGTTCGCCCACCGGGCTGAAGTTGGCAAAGCGGATGAAGTCCTGGATCGGACCGTTGGCCTCGCCGTCGACAGTCAACAGCTCTTCGTGATGGATCAGATCCGGAATGACTGCTTTCACCGGCGATAGCGCCACGCCGTAAATTCGTGCCTGGCTGGAGGTGATCTCCATGGTCTTGCCCTGGAACAGCACGCGTGCCTGAATGCCGTCGATCCGCGGCCAGTCCTGCACGTAGTCGACCACCCCATTCCGGACCTGCGCATCGACACGAAACACCCCGTTGCCGTGTTCGAACGGGAATTGCGTCAGATCGCCTTTCAGGTTCAGCTGCACATTGTCGGATTGCCCGGCCACGACGCCGCGCTTCACCCAGTTGACGGTATGGTCGCCAATCTTCTTCGGGAAGTAGCGGTACACCGCGGTACCCTCGGCGCGGCTCAGATGCGCCGTCAGATCGATGATGCCGGGGTGGCCGGCGATCAGTTCGTAATGGCCCTTGGCGGTGCCCGCCGCATCCTGGTTGGCGAAACTCATTTCGCCCAGCGTCACGCGGCGGCCGCGCGGGGTTTTCTTCCAACTGCCGCGCGCGTGCAGGCTGTCGAATCCGAACGACGGTTCGCGGAACAGGTTGGGCAGACTGAGGCCCAGCTGTTTCGAATCGATTTCGAACACGCCCGCGCGCGCGTCCCCCTCGATGTGCCCGCTGAGGTTGGCCAGCCCCGGTTGCTTGTCCGCTGCCGTTACGCCCAGGCCGCTGAAGCGGGCCGCAATGCTGAAGTTGTCGATGCCTGGCTCGGCCCCGACCCAGCGCAACATCAAGTCGTCGAACCGCCCTTGCGGTTGCAGGGTGTGCAGGCGTACGCGCAAGGCCGCATCCATCGGCAGGCTCGGCAGCAACGATTGCCAGCCGCTCAGGTTGAGTGCCTTTGCCCTGAGTTCGCGCGAAGTGGCGCTCCACGCCAGGCCCGCATTGAACGGGGCGCCCAACGCGGCACCCGGCCGCGCCACGCGCAGGTTTTCGAACGCCACACGCTGACGGTCGGGACCGCGCTCCCACACCGCCTGGCCGCGTACCCGCGCCAGCCGCAGGGCAGGCAGGCCGTCGCCCAGAACGGTTTCAATCGCGCGCAGGTCCATTCCCGCTGTCATCCCGGCAAACCTGCCTCGCATCACGCTGAACTGTAAATTCAACGTGCCCCAGCCCTGTTGCGGCTGATACGGCACCGCCAGCCAGGTGGCGAGACGCGAAAACGACACCCCGGCAACGGTCGTGCCGATGGTGCCGTTCCAGGTCGCGATATCGTCCACATCGCGCGCGGTCAGCTTCGCATCGATCGCCAGCGGTCGCGCCAGACTGGCCGGCGGAACCGCATGAAATTGCAGGCGATGACTGCGGCGCGAATTGGTCAGGGTGAAATCGACGTCGGTCAGAATCAGCGGCGGGGCATTGCGCACCTCGTCCTGCCAGGTGAGCGCAGCCTGGCTAACATGCACCCGGCCCTGCCGCAGCAGCCAGCTGGAAAAACCGCTGTCAGGGTCGGCCGGGTTGATCGGGATGCCGCCGACATAGAAATGTCCATCGCGCGCGCGCCGCACGCCCAAGGTCAGCCCTTGCAACTCGATGCGGTTGAAACGCGGTTCCAGAAACAGCAGCGAACGCCAGGCAAACGACGCGTTCAGTTCCGGCAGATAAAGCGCCGGGCGATTCTGCCGGTCATACAGGCTCACACCCCGCAAGCGGAATTCAGGACGCGTCTGCTGCCACACCCCCGACACCGCTTCCAGCGTCACACGCTGTCCCAGCGCGCGCGACATCAGGCTGGCCACCGTGTCGCGGTGCTCGGCAATATTCGGCAACACCCAGAAAAACATCAGTGCCGCAGCCGTCGCAAAGCCCAGGGCAGCGAGCGCAGCCACGGCTGCGAGCCAGCGCGACGCGCGGCGCAGAAACGGGGAAAGCGCTGGAGAAACGGTCATAAACGAGGGCTCACTGAGAGCATGATTCTATGCGTTTGCCCGCGTCTTGCGGGGGAACCCAGCAGGAAATTGCGGCGTCTCATTCACCGGTAAAGCGATGTATCTGCCGCCGGTCGCGTTTGGTGGGGCGGCCCTTGATCGCCTCCGCCGGGCTGCTCGCCAGCTTGCGCTCGCTCATCTGTTGCTGGCGGCGCGCGTGGCTGACGGGGTCTTCTTCATACAGTGCTTGCGCGACGGGCGCCGGGCCGCGCTGCATCGATAGCGCGCGCACCGTCAGTGTCCAGTCGGCGTCGCCGACATGGACATCCAGACGGTCGCCGGGTTTCACTTCGCGCGCAGGCTTGATGCGGTCGCCGTTCAGTTTCACCCGGCCATGTTCGATGGCCTGGGTGGCGAGGCTGCGCGTCTTGAAAAAGCGCGCCGCCCACAGCCATTTGTCGAGCCGCATCCTGTCTACAGGCATTTTCTCAGTCGACATCGTCCCCCTCCGCGAAGGTCAAGTCCTATTCGAATCGCTCGAGTGCATTGCCCGAATTGTGCCGCGTTTACGCGCGCCAAACCACGTCCGCAGTGCCGTATCGCCCGGGTGCCGATACAATCCGCTGTTTCATGAAGGAAGGCCCATGCCCAAGATACTCGCCTTTTCCGGCAGCATTCGCCGTGACTCCTGGAACCGCAAACTCATTCAGGTTGCAGTGGACGCCACCCGCGCCGCGGGCGGCGACGTCACCCTGATCGACCTGGCGGATTATCCGCTGCCACTCTATAACGGCGACCTCGAGGACCGTGACGGCCTGCCCGACAACGCGCTTCGCCTGAAGGCCCTGTTCAAGGAGCACGACGGCTTGCTGATCGCCAGCCCGGAATACAACAGCTCGATTCCACCGCTGCTGAAAAACACCCTCGACTGGATATCGCGCGAATGGCAGGGCGAATCGGGATTGCTGCCCTACCAGAACAAGGTCGCAGCCATCCTGGCTGCCTCGCCGGGCACGTTTGGCGGCATGCGCATGCTGCCGCACCTGCGGCAGATCCTGAACACGCTGGGCGTGCTGGTTCTGCCGGGCCAGTTCTCGCTCGCGCACGCCGACCAAGCGTTTGACGCGGAAAACGGCGCGCTGAAATCGCCGGCGCGGCTGCACACCCTGGTGCTGGAGCTGGTCAATACCACCCAGGCACTCTGTCGTCCGGAAGACTGAGCACAAAAAAAGCGCCGATTGACGGCGCTTTTTCTGGCGTTCCGGATTATCAAACAAGCGTGCGGCGATGCGCTAGCCGCCAGGCCCGCGTCCGGCAGGAGCGGCTGGCGGGCAGAAATTTACAGGTGGCTTGAGTCGGAAGCGATGGAGAGCACGACTGTCGGGGCATTCCCCTGAGCGTTTGCGGGCGGAGCAGCGTGGCTGACGCCGGCATACACGGACAAAACCGCCACCAAGGCCAGAGCCAGGGTGAATCCCGGAGCACTCCCGGTTCGGTAACTGCAGCGGCTGTCGGTTGAGCGGACGGGGAATGGGCATTGGTTCGACATGACAGCTCCTAGGTTAAAACCGCTTGAATCATGGCACGCGACGGGTTTGCTTCTGTCCAGATCATCAACAGTAACGACGAATTCTCGACGGACTTTAGCCGCCAGCATACATCATCTCGAAAATATTTTTCTATTTATCAAGCGCTTGGGGAAAACCCGTCAGCAAGCCGTCCGGTGTGCGCCCAAAACAAAGCCCCCATCCGGGGGCTTTGTTAATCCGATGTCGTGTTGCTCATCGCATGGTCCTGTCTCGCTGCAAGCTGAAGCCGGACGTGTTTACTGCGAAAGCATCCTGTCCTTGGCCACGAAGTACTTGCGGGCGTAGGCAACGAGCTGGCCGTCGCCGGGGTGATCCACCGTTTCCACCCCCACCACCTTGGCGACCAGATTGGGGTCGTGCGCGTGGATATGCTTGATCAGTTCGAGTTTGGCGTGTCCCGGACCGACGATCAGGACTTCCTCGGCGCCGCTCAGGGCCTCCACGACCTCGTGGTAGTAGTGCTGGTCTTCAGGCTGGCGGCTGCCGCTGACCGAACCCCGCTTGCGCTGCAGGTGACGGGCCGGGCTGGCCGGATGAACGATCGACTTTTCAACATCGGCCGGGCTGATGTGCATGACACGGGCTTCGTTGTGATCGAGCCAGACGACTGCGTGGTAGTGCGACATACGGTTCCTTTCAGAGAAACAAAATAAAAAACGTTCGATTGAGTCCGGGCAGACGGGTGAATACCGGCCTGAGTGGTCGGCCGGCCTTCCAGCATCACTTCACCGCTTCCTTGAGCTGATCCAGAATGGCAGGGTTCTCCAGGGTGGAGATGTCCTGGGTGATTTCCTCGCCCTTGGCGATGGCACGCAGCAGGCGCCGCATGATCTTGCCGGAGCGGGTCTTCGGCAGATTGTCGCCGAAGCGGATTTCGTCGGGTTTGGCGATCGGACCGATTTCCTTGCCGACCCAGTCACGCAGTTCGGCGGCGATCGTCTTCGCTTCCTCGCCGACGGGACGCGTGCCTTTCAGCACCACATACGCTACCACGGCCTCGCCCTTGATGTCGTGCGGCCGGCCCACCACGGCGGCCTCGGCGACGCGCGGGTTGGACACCAGTGCGGACTCGATTTCCATCGTGCCCAGACGGTGGCCGGACACGTTCAGCACGTCGTCGATGCGGCCCATGATCCAGAAATAGCCGTCCTTGTCACGATGCGCCGAATCGCCGGCAAGATAGGTCTTGCCGCCGAGTTCCTCGGGGAAATAGGTCTTCTTGAAGCGGTCGGGGTCGCCCCACAGCGTGCGCAGCTGCGAGGGGAAAGGCCGCTGGATCACCAAATAGCCGCCGTTGCCTTTTTCCACCGGACCGCCGTGCTCGTCGGTGATCGCGGCCATGATGCCGGGCAGCGGCAGGGTGCAGGAGCCGGGCTTGGTCGGCACCGCGCCGGGCAGCGGCGAGATCATGTTGCAGCCGGTTTCGGTCTGCCACCAGGTATCGACGATGGGGCAGCGGCCGCCGCCGATGACTTGGTGGTACCACATCCAGGCCTCCGGGTTGATCGGCTCGCCCACCGTGCCCAAGAGGCGCAGCGAGGAGAGATCGTACTGCGCGGGCAGTTCATGGCCGAGCTTGATGAGGCTGCGGATTGCGGTCGGCGCGGTGTAGAAGGTGGTGACCTTGTGCTTGGCGATGGTCTCCCAGAAGCGGCCGGCGTGCGGATAGGTCGGAATGCCCTCGAAGATGACTTCGGTCATCCCCAGCGCCAGCGGGCCGTAGGCGACGTAGGTGTGGCCGGTGATCCAGCCGACGTCGGCGGTGCACCAGTAGACGTCGGAATCGGGCTTGGCGTCGAACACCCACTGCATGGAGAGGATGGCGCCGAGCAGATAGCCGCCGGTGGAGTGCTGCACGCCCTTGGGCTTGCCGGTGGAGCCCGAAGTGTAGAGGATGAACAGCGGATGCTCGGCGGAGACCCACACGGGCTCGCAGGTCTCGGCCTGGGTTTGCGTCAGCTCATGCCACCACAGATCGCGCGTGCCCCAGTTGACCGCGCCGCCCGAGCGGCGATACACCACCACGCGTTCGACGCAGGACGTGTCGCCCATCGCCAGCGCTTCGTCGACCGCGCGCTTCAGCGGCACCGCCTTGCCGCCGCGCAGCGACTCGTCGGCGGTAACGATCAGCTTGGCCTTGGCATCCTCGATGCGCTCGAACAGGCTCTTGGCGGAAAAGCCGCCGAACACCACCGAATGGATGGCGCCGATGCGCGCGCACGCCTGCATCGCCACCACCGCCTCGATGCTCATCGGCATGTAGACGATCACGCGGTCGCCCTGCTCCACCCCGAGCGACTTCAGGCCGTTGGCGAACTGGCACACGCGCGCATGCAGTTGCCTGTAGGTGACCTGGGTCACCGCACCGTCGTCGGCCTCGAAAATCAGCGCGGTCTTGTCGCCCCTGGTCGCCAGATGGCGGTCCAGGCAGTTGTACGACACATTGAGTTCGCCGTCGTCGAACCACCTGTAGAACGGCGCCTTGGATTCGTCGAGGGTGTGGGTGAACGGCTTGTTCCAGTCGATTGTGCGGCGGGCCTGATCCGCCCAGAAACCCTCGTAATCGCTTTCGGCCTGGCGGCACAGGGCCTGGTAGGCGTCCATGCCGGATACGTTCGCCTGCTCGACGAAGGCGTCCGCAGGCGGGAACACACGGGTTTCGGTCAGAATCGACTCGATAGAAGCCATACAGTCTCTCCACTGATAGAGTGTTTGATAACCGCACGATTTTAATTCAAAGCGCCTAATTCAAAGCAGCCTAATTCAAACCAGCCCAATCCAAGCCATGAGCAATCCCGCACTCGACCGCGTTGCCCGCTGTTCCCGTTTTGGCCGCCACCTGCTGGCGGCACAGCCGCAGCTGGCGGAAGCCGTGGCCGGACAACTCGGCCAGGCCTTCAGCCGCGAAGCGATGCAGGCCTTCCTTGATGAACCGCCGTGTGCCGACGAAGCCGCACTGCATCAGCGCGTGCGGCAACTGCGCCAGCAGGTCTGGCTCGTCGTCACCGCGCGCGATCTGGCCGGCAGCGCCGACCTGGCCGAAGTGACGGGCGCCTACAGCACGTTGGCCGAGGTGTGCATCGCCGCCGCGCTGGCATTTCACCACGCTGCGCTCGCCGCGCGCCACGGTGAACCGCGCGACGAGCAGGGCCGACCGCAGCAGATGGTCGTGGTCGGCATGGGCAAGCTCGGCGGCGGCGAGCTCAACGTATCGTCCGACATCGATCTCATTTATCTCTACCCCGACGAAGGCGACACCGCAGCCGACGACCCTGCCACCCCGATTCGCTCGATCAGCAACCACGAATTCTTCATCCGGCTCGGACGCAAGCTGGCTGCCGCGCTGTCGGAAGCCACGGCCGACGGCTATGTCTTCCGCGTCGACCTGCGGCTGCGCCCGTGGGGCGAGTCCGGCCCGTTTGCGATGGGCTTTGCCATGCTGGAGGACTATCTGGTCGCGCAGGGGCGGCCATGGGAGCGCTATGCCTGGATCAAGGCGCGTCCCCTCACCGGCGAGCGCCACGACGAACTGGCGCAAATCGTGCGGCCCTTCGTGTTCCGCAAATACCTCGACTTCGGCGCGTTTGCCGCGATCCGCGACCTGCATGTGCAGATCCAGCGCGAGGTCGCACGCCGTGAAATGGCGCACAACGTCAAACTCGGGCCGGGCGGCATCCGCGAGATCGAATTCACGGCGCAGGTGTTTCAGCTTATCCGCGGCGGCCAGATCGCCACGCTGCAGCAGCGGCCGACGCTGAGGGTGCTGGACGAACTGGTGAAAAGCGGCCTGATGACCGGGGAGGCGAGGCAGGAACTCGTCGCCGCCTACGATTTTTTGCGGCGGCTGGAACACCGCATCCAGTACCTCGACGACGCGCAGACCCAGCTGCTGCCGGACGACGCCGAATCGCAGGCGATGCTCGCCGAGGCGATGGATTTTTCCGACTATGCCGCGCTGATCGTCACGCTCGACAAGCATCGCAACAAGGTCACCCGCCATTTCGAGCAGATGTTCGCCGCGCCGCAAACCGACCAGAACAGCCATCCGCTGACCGCCGTGTGCTGCGGCACGGCGGATGCCGCCACCACGCACGCGCTACTGGAAAACGCCGGCTACGACGATCCGCTCCGCGTGCTGGCCACGCTCGATACCTTGCGCCAGAACACCGCGCGGCTGGCCGAATCGACGCAGCTCATGCTCAATGCGCTGCTGCCGCCCGCGCTTGAAGTCATCGGCAGCCAGCCCGATCCGGCCGCCACGCTGGAACGCTTTTCCGCGCTGGTGCAGGCCGTTGCGCGCCGTTCCACCTATCTGGCGCTGCTCGCCGAATACCCGGCGGCGCTGCGCCAACTGGTACGCCTCTTGGCAGCGAGCCCGTGGGCAGCACAGATGATCACGCGGCAGCCGCAATTGCTGGACGAATTGATTGCGCCGCAGCACCTGATGAGCGTTCCGGACTGGACGCAACTCGCCACGCAATTGCACGACGAACTCGACGCCCACCCCGGCGACACCGAGGCGCAGATGGATGCGCTGCGCCGCTTCAAGCACGTGCAGACGCTGCGCCTGCTGGCGCAGGACGTGGCGGGACGGCTGACGCTGGAAGCGCTGTCCGATCACCTCTCGTATCTCGCCGACACCTTGTTGAACGAAACGCTCACGCGCTGCTGGGCCGGACTGAAAACGCGCCACCGCGACGAACCGCGCTTTTCCGTCATCGGCTACGGCAAGCTCGGCGGCAAGGAGCTCGGCTACGCGTCCGACCTCGACCTGGTATTTCTCTACGACGACGCCGACGAGCGCGCGCAGGAAACCTACGCGCGGCTGGCGCAGCGCATCAACACCTGGCTCGGCACCCTCACGCCGGCGGGCATGCTCTATGAAACCGACCTGCGCCTGCGCCCGGACGGCGCCTCGGGCCTGCTGGTGAGCTCGACCGAGGCCTTCCGCGACTACCAGCTGCATCACGCCTGGCTGTGGGAACACCAGGCGCTGACGCGCGCGCGTTTTGTGTGCGGTGACGCAGCGATTGGTGAAAGCTTCGAGGCCTTGCGCCGCGAGGTGCTGTGCATCCCGCGCGACAGCGAAAAGCTGCGCGAGGAAGTCCTGGCGATGCGCGAAAAAATGCACGCCGGCCACGTCAACGATACGGATCTGTTCGACCTCAAGCACGACAGCGGCGGCATCGTCGACGTCGAGTTCTGCGTGCAGTATCTGGTGCTGCGGCATTGCCCTGCGCACCCCGAACTGGCCGACAACGTCGGCAACATCGCGCTCTTGCTGCGTGCTGGCGCGGCCGGACTGGTCCCGCCCGAGCTCGCCCAGGCCGCCGCCGATGCCTACCGGGAACTGCGCCGCCAGCAGCATGCAATCAAGCTCAGCGGTGCGGAATATGCCCGGGTGCCGCCGCCCGCCGTGGAGACGATCCGCGAAGCCGTCAAGGCCCTGTGGGCGCGGGTGATGGACGCAGCAAGCTGAAATTCCTGCCATGATTAAGGCTTTTCCGTATCCGGAGATCGCATTTTGAGTTCGAACGCCAGCGCAGCGAGGGAAGCCCTACGTCAGTTTCGCGTGATTTTTGGCGCGGTGCGCCAGCATTTCCAGACAGTGGAAAAGGCCTGCGGCGTCAGCGGCGCGCAAATCTGGGCGATGGCCGCGCTGCGTCAGATGCCCGGCATGAAAGTCTCGGAGCTGGCGCAGGCCCTGTCGATCCATGCGTCGACTGCCAGCAACCTGCTCGACAAGATCGAGAAATCGGGGCTGATCCGGCGCGAGCGCAACCATGTCGACCAGCGCGTGGTCCAGTTGTATCTCACCGCGGCCGGAGAAAAAGCCCTCGAAAATGCGCCCCAGCCGCTGACCGGCATCCTGACGCATGCACTCGGCCAACTGCCCGACGATGCGCTGACGCGCCTGAACCAGGATCTGGCGGTGCTGATCGCGCACATGGGGGCCGTCGATATCCAGGATGCACAAAAACCGCTGTCTGAACTCTGACCGGGTCTCCATGCGCCGCGTGTGTAGCCGCACGCTAGCGGCTGTTGTACAGCCAGCCGCGCCGCACCATCCACTTCTCGAATTCCACCCCGAAAAACACCACCGAGGACAGGGCCAGGCACGCGGCCAGTTCGCCCAGGCTCAAGGGCTCGGTCCTGAAGATGGGGTTGAGCCAGGGCACGTAAAGCACGGCCATTTGCAGCGCAAAGGTCAGCAGCAGGGCACCGATCAGCAGCCAGTTGGACAGCACGCCCAGGGCGAACAGCGATTCGCGCTCGGAGCGGATCGCCAGCACGTGGCCCAGCTGCGACAGCGTGAGCACGGTGAACACCATGCTCTGCCAGTGCGCGGAACCGGTGTGGAGCGCCCACGCCTGCGTCAGCAAGGTGACGCCGCCCATCAGGAGCCCGACCCACAGGATGTGCTGCCACATGCCGTGGGCAAAGATGCTTTCCTTCGGCGGGCGCGGCGGCCGCTGCATGACGTTGCGCTCGGCGCGCTCGCCGGCAAGTGCCAGCCCCGGCAGGCCGTCGGTGACCAGGTTGATCCACAAAATGTGAATCGGCAGCAGCGGGATCGGCAGGCCGAGGAAGGGCGCGAGGAAGATGGTCCAGATCTCGCCCGAGTTGCTCGTCATCGTGTATTTGACGAACTTGCGGATGTTGTCGAAGATGCGGCGGCCTTCGCGCACGGCCGTCACGATGGTGGCAAAGTTGTCGTCCAGCAGCGTCATGTGCGCCGCCTCGCGCGCGACGTCGGTGCCCCCCTTGCCCATGGCGACGCCGATGTCGGCCATTTTCAGCGCCGGCGCGTCGTTCACGCCGTCGCCGGTCATGGCGACGAATTCACCGTTGTCCTGCAGCGCCTGCACGATCTTGATCTTCTGTTCCGGGTTGATGCGCGCATACACCCGTACCGATTCCACCTCGCGTTCGAATGCCTCAAGCGACAGCTGCGCAAGCTCGCTGCCGGTCAGCACCTTGCCGCCGTCTTCGATGATGCCCAATCGGCTTGCGATGGCGCGCGCAGTGGCCGGATGGTCGCCGGTGATCATCACCGGGATGATGCCGGCTGCCTTGCAGGCAGCGACCGACTCCGCAGCCTCGGGGCGAGGCGGATCGATCAGGCCGGCGAGCCCGATGAAGGTGAGTCCATCCTCCAGCGCAGCGGCATCGAGCGTGTCCGGCATGCGCGGCAGCCGCTTCAGTGCGAAAGCCAGCACGCGCAGGCCCTGCGCGGCCAGGTGTTCGGCTGTGTCCTGCAGCGCCGCCTGGTCGATCGGTTTCACGCCATCAGCGACCAGCTGATCGACGCACAGCGACAGCACGCCCTCGGGTGCGCCCTTCACCAGCATCAGCACCGCCTCGCCCTCGCGATGCAGTGTGCTCATGCGCGCACGCTCGGAATCGAAAGGAAGTTCGGCCTGGCGCGGCAGGGTTTCCTGCCATTCGGTCTTGCTGAATCCGGCCGCCTGTGCGGCTTCGAGCAAGGCGGTCTCGGTGGGGTCGCCGCTCAGCTTTCCGTCTGCGTCGGCGACGGCATCGTTGCACAGCGCCATCGCCATGCCGAGTTCACGCCAGGGCGATGCCGTCGCCCTATAGGACTCCGATCCACTACGCGCTGAAGTGCGTGTGGAATCGTATATGTCCTGCAGGCCGGATCGGGTTTCTCCGGCGGCCAGCACGCAATCGACATGCATGCGGTTTTGCGTCAGCGTGCCGGTCTTGTCGGAACAGATGAAGGTCACCGAACCCAGCGTTTCCACTGCGGGCAGGCGACGGATCAGCACGTTCTGCTTCACCAGGCGCGCGGCCCCCAGCGCGAGCGAAATGGTAACCACCGCGGGTAGCGCTTCGGGAATGGCGGCCACGGCCAGGCTGATGGCGGTGAGCAGCATCACCAGCGGCGGTTCGCCGCGCAGCCAGCCGGCGGCGAAAATGATCGCGCAGATCGCCAGCACCACCACCGCCAGATGCTGGCCGAAGCGGGCCAGGCGCTTTTGCAGCGGCGTCTTGCCTGATTCCCCTGACAGCAGCGCGGCGATTTTACCCAGCTCGGTCCGCATGCCGGTCGCCACCACCAGCCCGCGCGCACGGCCGTAAGTCACGATGGTTCCCTTGTAGGCGAGGTTGAGGCGGTCACCGAGTGGCAGATCGGTCTCTGACAACGGTGTGAGCTGCTTGTCGACGGGCTGCGATTCGCCGGTGAGCGCGGACTCGTCGACCTTGAGCGAGGCCAGTTCGGTCAGTCGCAGGTCGGCCGGCAGGATATTGCCGGCTTCCAGTTCCACCAGGTCGCCGGGCACCAGCCCCGTCGCGTCGATCATGCCGGGCTGCCCGCCGCGGATCACGCGGGCCTGCGGGCTGGCCATCTGCTTCAGCGCCGCCATCGCGCGTTCGGCACGGTATTCCTGGATGAAGCCGATGATGCCATTGAGAAACACGATGACCACGATGGCGATGGTGTCCTGCGGCTCGCCGATGATGCCGGCGATGACCGCGGCGGCGATCAGCACCAGGATCATGAAAGCGGTGAACTGCGACGCCAGCATGGCGAGCGGATGGCGCCGGCCGGCCTCCAGCAGCGCGTTGGGACCGGCCTCTTCAAGCCGCCTTGCAGCCGCATCGGCGGTCAGCCCCGCCTTGAGATCGCTCTCCAGTTGCGCAGCGGCCGCCGCGCTGTCGAGGCAATGCCAGTGCTGTTCGCTGCGCTCAGTTGCCATAGAGATAGAGGAACAGGATGTTCAGCAGGTAGATGACGAGCAGAAGCAGGCTGATCCAGCTGACTGTACGAAAGACGCGGGAAGGCGGCCGCAGCACCAGACCGACCACCGCCAGGCCACTCATCATCATGGCGGAGAAGGCCGAGGTTGCGTGGGTAAGCGAGACATCGGCCAGCAGCGGACCGGGCAGATACGCCAGATCGTCGATCGCGAGAATGGCGATATTGAACAGGTTGCTGCCAAACAGGTTGCCGATAGCCAGATCAACTGCGCCGATGCGCAGGGCGGACACCGTCACCACGACCTCTGGGGCGGAGGTGATTGCGGCGACAAACGTCGTGCCCACGAAGCTTTGTTGCCAGGCCATGGCCACGGCCAGATCCCTGGCGATAAAGGGCAGCCAGATGCCGGCTGCCACCACTGCAACTGCGGCCATGGTGTAGCCCTGCACCGCCTGTTTCAGGGTCGTATCCGGATAAAGCTCGACGCGATCTTCCACATACTCGCTGACCTGCGCCTGCTCGTAACGGTAGAGCGAGCGCATGGCCAGCCCGTACAGCAGCAGGATGACAGGCGTGTAGAGTCCGACATGGCCGAGGGAAGGAAACGCCCCTGCGCGATACAGCAGCAGGTTGAAACCGGCGAAACCGATCAGGGCGATGCCATAACCGGCAGACAGCACGTTACCCTGACGCGCACGCGTGTAGACGGATTCCTTGCGGTAGAGAAAATCCAGCACCACGATAATGAGCAGGTTGAATACGCAGCTTCCCATGATGTCGCCCACCGCGATATCCGGCACCTTGGCGACCGTCACCGCAGACAGGCCGGTGACCAGTTCAGGAAGCGACGTCACCGTGGCCAGCAGGATCAACCCCACCCATCCACGGCTCATGCCGCTCTTCTCGGCGATGATGTCGCCGTAGCGCGAGAGCCGCACCCCCGCAACGCCGATCACGGCAAGACAGGCGAGCAGAGAAAGCCAGATGGCTGCGAGGTTCTGCATGGTGGATGGAAATGCGGCTCCCGATCCGCGCGCCTTGGGCGCACGCTTGAACTCCACGAACACAATAGAAACAGCGAGACTAGGCGCATGCTGAAGGCGCACGCGAAAGGATGCAAGCGTTGCAGCACACTCTGCGGTGAACGCGCGGAGATAGAACCTGCGCTTGCCGGCTGGGGCTGCCGTGCGTATCAGCGCTTGCGACGGGAGGTCTTGCGACGCTGCCAGGCGCGCACGATGCGCAGCCGCCAGGTCCAGTGCACGGCAAAATAGATCAGCACCGACAGACTCACCGCCAGGGTCAGCAACCCCATCGCCAGCGGCGCGCCCACCGTGGTCAGGCGGTCCATCCACAACGCCAGCCCGGTTGCCGTCCTGGCCGCGACCCTGTCGAGGTTGACCTCGGCCACAGGCACATCGGCGCTCCCCAGCATCCAGGCCCCCAGATGATAGGCCGCGTAGTACACCGGCGCGAAGGTTATGGGATTGGTGATGAGCGTGCTGCCGACCGCAGCCGGAATGTTTGCGCGCAGCAATAGCGCCGTCACCGCGGCGAAGAATATCTGCGCCACCGGGATCAGCAGTCCGAAGAACACGCCGATGGCCAGGCCCATGGCGATGCCGCGGCGGTTGACATGCCATAGCCGGGGATGATGCAGCGTCGGCCCCATCCAGCGCAGCGCACGGTGTTCACGCAGGGCGTGCGGGTCGGGAAGAAAACGGCGGAAACGCTCGGGCGGCATCAGGTCGTGTCAGGTAGCGGAATCGGAGTACGGTTCTTTTCGGATGACGGCCTGATCGGCCGAAAAGTTTAATCCCTGCAAGGTCGCTCTCCCCATCGACCCATGCGTGCGCCGTGCTGCAGGACGGGTGTTCAGCATGGCCGAGCCGGGAAGGGAAGGAACAGGCATCGCGTTACCATGTCATTGAGGTGTGCCAGAATTCTACTGGTACGCCGACCGAACGGAGCCTCGCTTGCAAACAAACGAACATCCGCCGCGCTGGCACAGCCTGTCCGCCAGCGCCACCCTGACCCGGCTGGAGGTGCCGCGCACAGGCCTGACTCCGGACGCCGTCGAGACCCGGCGCGCGCAATACGGCGACAATCGCCTGCCGCCGCCACAGCGCCAGCCTGCCTGGCAGCGCCTGCTGCTGCAGTTCCACAATGTGCTGATTTATGTGCTGTTGGCCGCCGGCGTGATCACCGCCCTGCTCGGCCACTGGCTCGATTCCGGCGTGATCTTCGGCGTGGTCATCATCAACGCGGTGATCGGCTTCATCCAGGAGGGCCGCGCCGAAGAAGCGCTCGACGCCATCCGCAGCATGCTGTCGCCGCACGCCATCGTCACCCGCGCCGGCGAGCGCCACGAGATCCCCGCCGAGGAGCTGGTGCCGGGCGACATCGTGCACCTGGCTTCGGGCGACCGCGTGCCCGCCGATATTCGACTCATCGACGTCAAGAGCCTGCGGGTGATGGAAGCCGCGCTGACCGGCGAATCGCTCGCAGTCGACAAGCAGGTCGATGCGGTGGCGGAAGACGCAGCACTCGGCGACCGTGCCAGCATGGCCTGGTCGGGCACGCTGGTCACCTACGGCCAGGGCGCCGGCGTGGTGACGGCCACCGGCACCGGAACCGAGCTGGGACGCATCAGCACGCTCCTGGCGACGGTCGAGAAGCTCACCACGCCGCTCCTGAAGCTGATGACGCGCTTCGGCCAGTGGCTGGCTGGCGTGATCGTTCTGCTGTCGGTGCTGATCTTCGGCTTCGGCGTATGGGTGCGCGAATACCCGGCGAGCGACATGTTCCTCGCCGCGGTGGGTCTTGCGGTAGCCGCGATCCCCGAAGGCCTGCCGGCGATCATGACCATCACGCTCGCCATCGGCGTCACCCGCATGGCGCACCGCCACGCCATCATCCGCCGCCTGCCCGCGGTGGAAACGCTGGGCGCGGTCAGCGTCATCTGCTCGGACAAGACCGGCACTCTCACGCGCAACGAAATGACGGTGCAGACCGTCATCGGCGCCGACGGCGTGTTCGAGGTGTCGGGCAGCGGTTACGCGCCCGAAGGCGGCTTCAGCCGCGACGGCGAGCCGATCGACCTCGAGCCCCCCCTGCTGCAGGACGTGGCGCACGCCGCCCTGCTGTGCAACGACGCCGAGCTGCGCGATACCGACGCCGGCTGGCAGCTGGCCGGCGACCCCACCGAAGGAGCGCTGCTGACTCTGGCGATGAAGGCCGGGCTCGACCCGCGCCAGACCCGCGAAGCGCTGCCGCGCAGCGACGTCATCCCGTTCGAGTCCGAGCACCGGTTCATGGCCACGCTCAACCACGACCACGCCGGGCGCGGCTTCATTTATCTCAAGGGCGCGCCGGAGCGGGTGCTCGCGCTGTGCGAGACGCAGCGCAGCACGGACGGCGAGGCGCCGCTCGATCCCGGTTTCTGGCATGCGCGCATGGAGGAAGCCGCCGCCCAGGGCATGCGGCTGCTGGCGCTGGCGGTGCGGCACGAAACCACGACGACGCTGAATTTTTCCGATATCGAGGACGGCGGCTTCACCCTGCTGGCGGTGCTGGGGCTGGCCGACCCGCCGCGCGAGGAAGCCATCCAGGCGGTCGCCACCTGCCGCGCCGCCGGCATCCGGGTCAAGATGATCACCGGCGACCACGCCGCCACGGCGCAGGCCATCGGCAACCAGCTCGGGCTCAGCGCATCGGGACGCGCCGTAACCGGCGCCGAGATCGAGGCCCTCGATGACGATCGCCTGCGCGAGGTGGTGGCCGAGACCGACATCTTCGCCCGAGCCAGTCCGGAACATAAGCTGCGTCTGGTCGAAGCCCTCCAAAGCCTGGGGCACGTCACCGCGATGACCGGCGACGGCGTCAACGACGCGCCGGCACTGCGGCGCGCCGACGTCGGCGTGGCTATGGGCAAGAAGGGGACCGAGGCCGCCAAGGAAGCGGCGGAAATGGTGCTGGCCGACGACAATTTCGCTTCGATCGCGCACGCGGTGGAGGAAGGCCGCACCGTCTACGGCAACCTGAAGAAGGCCATCGTGTTCATCCTGCCCACCAACATGGCCCAGGCCGGCATGGTGCTGATCGCAATCCTGCTCGGGCTCACCCTGCCGATTACCCCGGTGCAGATCCTGTGGGTCAACATGGTGACGGCGGTCACGCTGGCGCTGGCGCTGGCCTTAGAGCGCCCCGAGCCCGAAGCCAAGCGCCAGCCGCCGCGCAACCCGAACGAGCCGCTGCTGACGCGCTTCATGTTGTGGCGCATCGCGTTCGTCACGGTGGTTCTGGTGACCGGATCACTCAGCCTGTTCCTGTGGGAAATGGAACGCGGCGTGCCGATCGAGATCGCCCGTACTGCAGCCATCAACGCCCTGGTGATGGGCGAGATCTTCTATCTCTTCAACTGCCGTCGCCTCACCGCGCCGGTCGTCGGCTGGTCGGGCTTCTTCGGCAACCGGGCCGTGCTGATCGCTATCGGCATCCTGGTCGTACTGCAGGGTTTGTTCACCTACCTGCCCCTGCTACAGACGCTGTTTTCCACCGCCGCGCTCGACCTCGCCGCCTGGGGTCGCATCTTCCTGTTCGGGATCGTCGTCTACAGCGTGGTTGAAATCGAGAAGGCCGTGATCCGCCGCAATCACAAGCCTGCTTCCCCTTAACGCGATGGACAGCATCTATCACGAGTTCGCCCTGCTGCTGATGGTGTCGGCCCTGGTCGGCGCCGTGGCGGTGCGGCTGCGCCAGCCCCTGCTGGTGGCCTACATCATCGTCGGCATCGTGGTCGGCCCGGCGGTGTTCGGCTGGGTCGGGGCGCACGACCAGATCGACCTGCTGGCGCAGATCGGCATCACGGTACTGCTGTTCGTGGTGGGCCTGAAGCTCGACCTGCACCACATCCGTCACATCGGCCCGGTCGCGCTCGCCACCGGTCTCGGTCAATTGACCTTTACCATCCTGTTCGGCTTCTTCATCATCCTCGCGCTCGGCAAGGGCTGGCTCGAAGCGCTGTACGTGGCGGTCGCGCTGACCTTTTCCAGCACCATCATCATCGTCAAGCTCTTGTCCGACAAGCGCGAGCTCGATTCGCTGCACGGCCGCATCGCGGTCGGCTTCCTCATCGTGCAGGACCTCGCCGTGGTAGTCGCGATGATGATCATGAGCGGGCTCGGCGGCATGGGTGGCGAGGCGGTCGGTGGTCTCACCCTCGCGATGGCCCTGCTGGCGCGCCTGGGTGGCGCGGCGCTGCTGCTGTTCGTGTTGATGCGCTACGTACTGCCGCGCATCGTCGACACCCTGGCGCGCTCGCAGGAACTGCTGCTGATCTTCGCCATCGCCTGGGGCACCACGCTGGCGGCGCTCGGCGAATACGTCGGCTTCAGCAAGGAGGCGGGCGCCTTCATCGCCGGCTTCTCACTCGCCTCGACTGCGTACAGGGAAGCGATCAGCGCGCGCCTGTCCAGCATCCGCGACTTCCTGCTGCTGTTCTTCTTCATCGACCTCGGCTCCAAGCTCGATTTCTCCACGCTCGGCGACGAGATCGGCACCTCCATCGTGCTGTCGCTGTTCGTGCTGATCGGCAACCCGCTGATCGTGATGGCGATCATGGGATACATGGGCTATCGCAAGCGCACCGGCTTTCTCGCCGGACTCACGGTGGCGCAGATCTCGGAGTTCTCCATCATCTTCGTCGCCATGGGCATCAGCCTCGGCCACGTCGATTCCGGCGCGCTGGGGTTGACCACGCTGGTCGGCCTCATCACGATCGCGCTGTCGTCCTACATGATCCTGTATTCGCATCGTCTGTACGCCTGGCTGGCGCCCTGGCTGGGCGTGTTCGAACGGCGGCATCCCTTCCGCGAACTCGCGGTCGAGCATGCGCAACGCGACGGCGTGCGTGCCGATGTCGTCGTTTTCGGCCTCGGCCGCTACGGCAGCCGTCTGGCGCACGCGCTGGTGCAACAGGGCATCCATGTTCTGGGAGTCGATTTCGATCCTGAGGTGGTCAGGGCACAACAACATCACGGAATGAACGCGCGCTTCGGCGACGGAGAAGCGCCGGACTTTGTAGAGAGCCTGCCGCTTGCGGGCGTTCCCTGGGTCGTCAGCACCCTGCCCGACTACCCGTCCAACTCCGCTCTGCTGCATGCGCTGAGCCTGAACCATTTCAAGGGCCATATCGCCATCGTGGCGCGCGACGAAGCGGAAGCGGCCCGGCTGGCCCATCTCGACCAGGTCGAAATTATTCATCCGTTCAACCAGGCTGCCGATTTTGCCGCGCTCGACCTGGCCGCCCGCATCGCTTCCGCCGAACTGTCCCCTGAGAAGGAGTCGCCATGACCCGCACCGTGCTCGCCGCCACCGACTTTTCCGCACCCGCCCGCCATGCGCTGGAGCGTGCCGCGATGCTTGCGCAAACCCATTCCGACGCCCGTCTCACGCTCGCCCATATCGTCAGCGGTTCCGCGCTCGACACCCTGCGCCGCATGCTGCCCGGCGACGCCGTCGCACTGGAAGCGCAGCTGCTCGCCCAGGCGGAAAAAAACCTGGCCGAACTGGCGACCAACCTGGCGGCGCGCCATGCCTGCGACATCGATACCGTGCTGGCGCAGGGATCGGTGCTCAACGCGTTGGTCGAGCTCGTCGAGACACGCCAGATCGACCTGATGGTCATGGGCGCGCGTGGCGCGCATTTCGTGCGCGAACTGCTGCTCGGTTCGACTACCGAGCGGGTGCTGCGCAAGTCACGCCGCCCTATGCTCGCAGTCAAGCAGCGCCCGCACACGCCGTACCGACGCATCCTCGCGCCGGTCGATTTCTCCGATCACGCCGCCGCTGCGATCAACGCCGCCCACGGCTGGCTGCCCGATGCCGACTTCGTGCTGCTGCATGCGTTCGAGGTGGAGCTGGAGTCCACCTTCCGGCTCGCCGGCATGGACGACAGCCAGATTCATGAATACCGCATCCTGGCACGCGACGCCGCGCAGCAGGCGATGGAGTCTTTCGTCAGCAAGCTGCGGGTACCGGCCAACCAGGTAACGCGCCAGTTCGTGCATGGCGCCGCCACCCTGCGTATCCTCGAACACGAGCAGACGATGGACGCCGACCTGATCGTGATGGGCAAGCACGGCCAGTCGGTGATGGAGGAACTCCTGCTCGGCAGCGTCACCAAACATGTGCTGGCCCATTCGAGCAGCGACGTCTTCATCGCCGGCCAGATCACGGACTAGGCCGGTCGACACAACCCGGCCGGGCAGCTGCTACGATGGCTGCAACCCTGATGACAATGGATGGAGACCGCCATGGATATTCGCTCGCTGACTGTCCTGCTTGCCCTGCTCCCGGTTTTTCACCTGCACGCCGCGGAGCCGGCCCCGGCGGCCCCGATGGGCGCGTATTACGGCGCCAGGGCCACCGAGTATCCCGCCTGGTTCAAGGACAGTTTTCTGCACCTGAAGGAGGACATCGACGAGGCGCGTAAAAGCGGCAAGCGCGTCATCCTCATGTTCACCCAGGATGGCTGCCCGTATTGCTCGGCGCTGGTCGAGCGCAATCTGTCGCAGCGCGAGATCGAGGCCACGATGAGGAAAAACTTCGACGTCGTCGCGATCAACATCTGGGGCGACAAGGAGTTGGTCGGGCTGGACGGCAAGACCTATACGGAAAAGACCTACAGCGCCGCGCAGAAAGTCCAGTTCACCCCCAGTCTGGTGTTCTTCGACGAGACCGGCAAAACTGTGCTGCGGCTCAACGGCTATGTGCCGCCAGCGCGCCTGCAGGCCGCGCTCGACTGGGTGGGCGGTCGCCATGAAAACACCATGGCCTTCCGCGATTTCGTCGCCGCGCGCGAAGTGCCGAAGCAGGCCTCGGGCGAGATGATCAAGCAGGATTTTTTCCTGAAAAATGCCACCGACCTGCGCCGCCGCGGCAAGCCGGCCCGGCCGCTCGCCGTGTTCTTCGAGCAGAAGGATTGCCCCGACTGCGAGGTGCTGCACCGGCGCGTGCTGGCCGACCCGGACACCCGCGCCGTGATCGCGAAGTTCGACAACGTGCAGCTCGACATGTGGTCGCGCGACATGATCACCACGCCCGATGGCAAGCGCATGCCGGTGCGCGACTGGGTGCGCCAGCTCGGCGTCAATTACGCCCCCGGCATCGTGCTGTTCGACGCCGGCGGAAAGGAAGTCATCCGCTGGGAATCGTCCTTCCGCGTGTTCCACACCCTGGGCATGTTCGACTATGTCGAATCAGGGTCTTATCGCAAGGAACCCAGTTTCCAGCGTTTCCTCGCCGCCAAGACCGAGCACATCCGCGAAGCCGGACTGGACGTGAACATCTGGCGCTATGCCGACGAGCCGATCGCCGCGCCCGTGCGCTAGGGTCGTCGTCAGGCGGCCCGGCGCTGCAGCACCAGGGGCAAGGGTGCGGCGTGCCCCTCCTTGTCCTGTCCGGCATACACCGTGAGGTGCGGATAGGGAATCTCGATGCCGGCGGCGTCGAAGGCCTTTTTCAGCCGATGCAGAAAGGCGCGCCGCACCCCCCACTGCTCCAGCGGCTTGACCTTGAAGCGGCAGCGGATCACCACGGCCGAATCCGCCCAGTTATCGACGCCGGCGATTTCGAGGTCGTCCTCGATCTCGTCGGCGATCTCCGGATCGGTGCGCAGTTCGGCGGCCACATCGCGCATCACGGCATAGACCCCATCGATGTCTTCACGATAGGCCACGCTGACGTCGATCACGGCGTACGCGAAACCACGGCTGCGGTTGGTTACGGTGTCGATCGTGCCGTTGGGGATGTAATGCACGCTGCCTTCATAGTCGCGCAGCCGGATATAGCGCAAGGTCATTTCCTCGACCAGGCCGCCCTTGCCCGACACCTCGACCACGTCGCCCTGGCGCACCTGGTTTTCCAGCAGCAGGAAAAAGCCGTTGAAATAGTCCTTGACCAGGCTTTGTGCGCCGAAGCCGATGGCAATGCCGAGCACCCCGGCGGTGGCGAGAATGGGTGCGATGGAAATACCGACCTCACTCAGCACCAGCATGGCGCCGACCAGCGTGATGATGACGGTGGCGACATAGCGGAACACGCGTTCCAGCGTATCCAGGCGCTTGATCCGCTCGCGGTCGCTGAGGTCCTGCTGCATGTGCAGCCGCAACCGGGCCAGTGCCTTGCGCGACAGCCGCAGCGCCAGCCAGGTCAGCCCCAGAATGATGGCGACGTGCAGCGCGGTCACGACGAGGGCCTGCCATTCGCCGATATGGGTTTGCAGGAAATCCAGATACTCCATGGGCCTTCCTTTCAATGCTCGCCCACGGCGCGCGCCAATGGGCGGAATTGCAGGTGATGAAACAGTTGCAGGTAGCGGCCGGCTTCCTCGCGCTCCAGATTGCTGACGAACTTCCAGAAGCCATAGATGCGCGACAGCGTCATCATGCGTTCGGCATACAGCTTCCAGGTGTAGCGGGCCGCCACCCGCGCCAGCGCGGCGGCGGAAATGCGCTGCCACTTCGCCGGCTCGCTCGCGCACTGCTGCAGGAAGTCGGCGATCGCCGTGGCGGCTGCGGCGCCGTCGTTGGGGTCGATGTGAAATCCAGACACCCCCTGCTGGATGATCTCGAGCGGCCCGCCGTAACGGGTGGCGAACACCGGCAGGCCGGAAGCCATGGCTTCGATCAGGGTGAGGCCGAAGGCCTCGAACAGCGCGGGCTGGACGAACACGCCGCGGCGGTCGGCGACATGGCGATAGAGTTCGCCCGCGAGATTCTTGTCGAGCCGGGCGCCGAGCCAGCGCATGCGGCCGTCCAGCCGGTACTGGTCCATCAGCGCATGCATGCGCTCGATCTCCGCCCTTTCCTCCTCGTCCCCGGAGGCGGCCGCGTCGACGTGACCGCCGATCACCAGCAGATTGGCGGATTCGGTCAGGCGTTCAGAGGCGCCGAACCATTCGGTCAGCCCGGACAGATTCTTGATGCGGTCGAGCCGCGCCATGGTGAAGAGCAGCGGCTTGTCGGGATCGTCGAACTGCCCCCGATGCGGCACCCCGGGGTCGGGCGCGTAGAGCATGCGCTCGATGTCGGGCATCAGCGAATGCAGGCGCCGCCCCGTGTCGGTATAGGGGAAATAGATGTCCGCATCGGCACCCGGCGACACGATGTTGAACTTGGGGTCGAACAGGTCGATGCCGTTGACCACCCGATACAGCCCGGGCAGGGTAAATGCGCGGTAGCTCTCGTACTGGCCGATGCTGTCTGCGGTACCGGCGATTTCCTGATAGGTGCTGGTGATGATGAAGTCGGCCTGGTTCATGCCGATGAGGTCGGCGGTGTACTGACAGGCGAAGTGATAGGTCGGATCGTTGGCTTCCCAGTACAGCGCCGAGTGCAGGTATTTGGTCTGCTCCAGCGCGTGGGCGATGTTGCACTGGGTCACGCCCAGCCGCGACGACAGCAGGCTGGCCACCAGGTTGCCGTCGGAATAGTTGCCGATGATGAGGTCGGGCCGCCCGCCCAGTCTGGCCAGCGCCTCGCGTTCGACATGGGTCGCGAAGGTTTCCAGATAGGGCCAGATCTCGAAGCGCGAAATCCACTGCCGCACGATCTCGCCGTTGGGGTGATGGAAAGGCACGCGCACGATCCAGGCATGGTCGGTGCCCTGGATCTTTTCCAGCGGCTGGTTGCAGGTAGTGCCGTCGGCGTCGGGAATCAGCCGGGTAACGACGATGATGTGCGGGTCGACCTGCACGCCCTGGATCACCATGCGGTCGCGCATCTCGTGCTCCAGCGCGCGCACCTGGTCGAGGATGTAGACCACTTGGCCACCGGTATCGGGGCGACCCAGCACGTTGTCCTGGCCGAAATAGCCGTGCGGCGACAGGATCAGCAGGCGCGAGATCATCGGAATGCGCGCGAGAAAGGCCTCCAGCACGGCCGGCGACGGCGCCTCCAGGATGTCGACCAGCATCCCCATGGTCTCGCTCGTCCGCGCCGCCGTGGCACCCCAGCCGGGCTCGAAGCCCAGACCCCCGAGGCTGGCGGCAAACGCCGTCCACGGCGTCTCGGGATCGAGCGCTTCGAGCTGCCGCAGCGCCTCGCGCAAGGCGTCCTGCAACGCCGGCACCTCGCCGATGTGGGGCGCGAGCATCAGCGGCTGGCCGTCTATCGTGTGCATGCGCAGAAAGTTCAGCAGTTTGGCCTGCCCCGCGTCGGGCCGGGTGAACATCGCGCTCGCCAGCGCCCGGTTGAGATGCAGCACCCCCTGCCCGATCGAGCGCGTTTCCTGCAAGCGCGGCACATGGCGGCCAAACGGCTCGAAATCGATTTCGAGCACGCTGCCGCCCTCCTCCGCGGGTTTCACGAACTGTTCCTTGAAGGCGAGGAATTCGCTCACCGACACGCGTTCCGGCAAGAGCTGTTCCTGGTGCATGCGCAGGTAGCGCCAGCGACCGGCGCCTTCGCGCTGCGCGAAATAGGCCCACGGACTTTGAAACACGCCCTCCTGGAAATGCCGAACCGCCTGCTGCAGCGGCGTGCCTTCGAGCGAGCTGGCGGATTCGGCTGCCAGGACATCGAGCACCCGGCACAGGTCGCTTTGCAGCAAAAGCACCCGATTTTCGGCAAAGCAGCGACGCAGAAAGGCATCCACCGGATCGCGATGGTCGGCCGTCCAGGTTTTCAGGGCATCGATCATGCGGCCTCCCGCTGCAACGTCGGCGCCGGTTGCCAGGCAAAACCGTAGTGCGTCATTCCTTCGAGGATGCCAGATGCGCATGGCGTTCCGGCGAAATACACCTGCTCCATCCCGCGCAGGTTTTCCAGCTCGGCACTGTGATTGGACACCACCACTGCCTGGGTGTCGCCGACCAGCATTTCCAGATCATTGCCGGAGTCGCCCGCCACCAGAAAGGCGCGCAGCGGCAAACCCCATTTATAGGCCAGATAACGGATGGCCTGGCCCTTGGACGCACGGACCGGCAGCACGTCGAGATAGGCATCGTGCGAGTGGATCAGGTTGGCATGCAGCCGCGCCTGACGCAGTCGCGCCTCGAGCTCGCGCAGGCTCGGCGCGGACTGCCGGTCGACATTGAAGCTCAGCTTGAATTCGCTCTGCTGGTCGTCTGATTGCAGCGTCAGCCCGGCCACGCCTTCGAACAGCGCGGCCAGCGCATCGCGTCGCCACAGGTGCTGGATGTGGCGACGCCAGCCGGCATCGGGACGAATGTCAGGGCCATAATGGATTTCGCTGCCGACCGCGGTGATCAGCACATCGGGCAGCGGCACCCGCGCCTGCCGCAACACCTCGAGCGCACTCGGCAGATGGCGCCCGGTGGCCACACCGAACCCGTAACCGCGCGGCCGTTCACGCAGCACGCGAATCAGGGTGGCGAGCCCGCCGCGGTCGCCGATCAAGGTGTTGTCGATGTCGCTCACCAGCATGCGATGCACATAGGGCATGGGGTGGCGCAGAGGACGCTGCACCACGCGTTCGCGCCTGACCTGCTTGCGGGTGCGGTGGACCACACGGGCAACCGCCTTCAGATATTTCTCGACGTGGGCGTCCCAGGTGTAGTGACGCGCCACGCCGCTGATGCCCCGGCGCGCATAGCGCTGCCAGGTGCGGCCATCCGACATCACGGCGAGCAGGCCGCGGGCGATGGCGTCACTGTCGAGCGGGTCGACCAGCACGCCGTTTTCGCAGTGCGCGAGGATGTCGCGCGGGCCGCCATCGTGGGTTGCCACCACCGGCAGGCCGCTCGCTGCCGCCTCGATCAGGGTGAGGCCGAACGGCTCGGTCAGCGCCGGATTGACGAACACGCCGTGGCGCTGCGCCGCCAGCCGGTACAGCGCCGGAATGTCGTCCGACTGATGCTGCTTGGGCAGCGCAACGCTGCCCCACAGATCGTAGCGGTCGACGTCGAGCAGCAGATCGGTCAGCACGTCCGCCTGCGCTTCGTCCATGCTGCGGATGTCGTCTCGACTGCCGGCCACGATGGCCAGATTGGCGCGTTCGCGCAGCACGGGCGACTCGCCGAAGGCCGCCACCAGCCGGCGCAGATTCTTGCGCATTTCGGGGCGGCAGATGGTGAGGATGAGGGGTTTTTTCGGTTGCGTGAAAAAGCGGTCCACCAGGGCCGGCACGTGCGGCGGGATCGGTTCGCGTCCGGGCGGCGCAAAGCGCGAGGTGTCGGTACCGGGCGGAATCACCAGTGCGTGCGCCGGCTGGTGATTGTCGTACAGGCCGTACTGCTCGCTGCTTTCCTGCGCCGTGCTGGTGACCACCAGCATGGCGTGCGCCAGGACATCCTCCTCGGCGGTGATGCGGCGGGGAAAATTGAACTGGCGGTCGATCGCCTGGGCCTTGCGGCCGTGGTCGAGCAGGCGCTGGCGCTTGCAGCGTCCAAGCGAATGGCCGGTGTGCACCAGCGGGATGCCGAGCAGTTGCGACAGCTGCACGCCGACATAGCCGGCGTCGGCGTAATGACTGTGGATGACGTCGGGCAGGCGTGGCTGCTGGCGCAGGTAGCTGATGGTGCGATCGACCAGCTGATCGAGATGGTTCCACAGGCTTTCCTTGCGCAGATAGCGCCGTGGGCCGCACGGCAGTCGCACCAGGCGGGCCTGCTCGCCCAGCGGCTCGACGGGTACGGCATAGTCGGGAGATACCGCAGGGTCGTCGACCAGTCGGGTCAGCACGTCGACCTGCTCGACCCGCGGATGCCGCCCCAGCGCCTTCGCCAGTTCGATCACGTAGAGGGTCTGTCCGCCGGTGTCGGCATCGCGGCCCAGTTCCAGGTCATTGCCACGCATCAGGCCATGCACGCTCAACATCAGCACATAAAGATCACGCACTTGCTCTCTCCGTTTCGAGTTTCCATTCACGGATGAATGGAACGTAGAAATCCTGCGACGACGGCACCGCGCCGCGGATCTGGCATAGCGCACGGGCAAACGCATCGGCGCGCGCCAGTCGCAGGGCGAGCGGCCAGCGGCGCAACATGCCGAGGATGAACACGGCGGCGAACCCGTCGCCCGCGCCCACGGTATCGACGACATGCGGCAGTGCCACGCCTGTCACCGATTCGATGCGGCCCGCGCCGTCGAGAGTCCAGGCGCCGTCCGCTCCGCAGGTCACCACCACTCGCCGCAAGTTGAAGCCCGACACCAGAACCGCAGCCCGGGCGTGCGGGGTGGCACCGTCGAGCGTGAAGAGCGCGGCAATGCGGGCCAGTTCATCCTCGTTCAGCTTGACCACGCTGGCCTGTTGCAGCGACCAGCGCAGCGTGTCGGCGTCCACCCAAGGGTCACGCAGATTGACATCCAGAAACGCCTGGGCTTCAACCGTGCCCAGCAAGGCATGCAGCGCGCGGCGCGAATCGCTGCGTTGAGACAGCGTACCGAAGTAGACAATTTGCGGATGTGAGGACAGGCCCACCATGCGTGCCAGACTGGGGTGGATGTGGTCGTAGGCCTGGTCTGACAGGATATCGAAGGCATGGCCGCGCGCGGTCTCGGTCACCTTGACCCGGCCGGTCGGGCGCACCGGGTCGCGCTGCACGCCACGCAGGTCCAGTCCGCGCTCGCTCATCGCCTGCAGCAGTTGCTCGCCCGGCACATCCTTGCCGGCCCGCGTCACCAGCACCGGATGCGCCCCCAGCGCGCCGAGATGGCACGCCACATTGAAGGGCGCGCCGCCCAGCACATTGCGGTCGCGAAACTGATCGACCAGGGTTTCGCCAAAGGCAATCACGGTTTGGGCGGCCGCAGAGTCCGCCTCTTCAGGCGGTCGCATCGCGACCCCCGGGCTCGACATATTCATGATGACTGCTCCCAATAATCAATTTGTACAATAGTAAATACCGGCAAACCGGTGGGTCGGGGACCTCCCACCGGTGTCAATGTGTGTAGTCCAGCCCGAAATGAAGCGCCCTATCGGTACGGTCGGCCAACTTGCCTGTCACGGCAATTTTCGGAATGGATCGTTTCAATATTCCTTTCCCGGCTACGACCGATGACCGCCAGCCGCACGCCGTGTGGACGCCCGGACAGACTGACGGATGAACGGGAAAAGCGACACACGGGCCGCACTAGGACGCGTATTCGCCGGGCAACCCCAAACTCGATCTGAATGAGGGCGAAAGGTTTTTTATATTTGCACAAAACTATTTTGTTGTGCAAGCTCGGCCTGGACGTGCGCCCCCCAATCGACTCAGTATGTTGTCGGCGATGCGAGAGGACGGGAAGCCGGATTACCCGGGTCTCAAAGCTGACCCGATTCGGTGAATGGCCCGATTCTCCGGCAAGACACGCAGCCCCAATCCCCGGCGCACAACCGGTCACGGGTTCAGCGCGTCAGCAAGTCCAGTTAGAATGACCACGTCTTCCGGCCACAAGCCGGTCCGTATCCCGACTCCCGATTGATGACGCTGTTTTTTGCTGTACTGACCCCGTTCGTGGGCGCAGCCCTGGTTGCGCTGGCGTCCCGTCTCGGACGTTCGCATTCCGCCTGGGCGGCGGGCGCAGTCACGCTGGCCGCGTTGCTGTGGCTGGCGCCTTCGTCCCCCTTGCCGTTCGACGGCGTCACCCTGATCCAGCAGCACGACTGGATCCCCGCGCTGGGGCTCAATCTCGCTTTCCGCCTCGACGGCCTGGCCCTGCTGTTCGCCGGATTGATCCTCGGTATCGGTCTCTTGATCGTTCTCTACGCCCGCTACTATCTGTCCGAGCGCGACAGCATGGGGCGCTTCTATTCCTATCTCATGCTGTTCATGGGCTCGATGCTCGGCATCGTGCTGTCGGAAAACCTGATCCAGCTGCTGGTCTTCTGGGAGCTGACCAGCCTGTCGTCCTTCCTGCTGATCAGCTACTGGCAGCATCGCGAGGAAGCGCGCCAGGGCGCGCGCATGGCGCTGGCGGTCACCGGCCTGGGCGGCTTCGCAATGCTGGGCGGATTTCTGTTGCTGGGACACATCGTCGGCAGCTACGAGCTGTCCGACGTGTTCGCCTCCGGCGACCTGATCCGCGAGCACCCGCTCTATGTGCCGACGCTGGTACTGATCCTGCTCGGCGTGTTCACCAAGTCGGCGCAGTTCCCCTTCCATTTCTGGCTGCCGCACGCAATGGCCGCCCCCACGCCGGTGTCGGCCTACCTGCATTCGGCGACCATGGTGAAGGCTGGCGTGTTTCTGCTGGCGCGGCTCTACCCGGCGCTGTCCGGCACGCCGGAATGGTTCTGGCTGGTCAGCGGTGCGGGGCTGGCCACGCTGCTGCTCGGCGCCTACGTCGCGCTGTTCAAGCATGACCTCAAGGGTCTGCTCGCTTATTCGACCATCAGCCACCTCGGTCTGATCACCCTGCTGTTCGGCATGTCGACGCCGCTGGCCGCGGTGGCCGGCGTATTCCACATCATCAACCACGCCACCTTCAAGGCCTCGCTGTTCATGGCAGCCGGCATCATCGACCACGAGACCGGTACCCGCGACATGCGGCGGCTGCACGGCCTGTGGAAGTTCATGCCCTACACCGCGACGCTGGCGATGGTGGCCGCGGCGGCGATGGCCGGGGTGCCGCTGCTGAACGGTTTTCTCTCCAAGGAAATGTTCTTCGCCGAAGCGATGCAGATTTCCGCCGGTCATGCCGGCGGCTGGGTGCTGCCGGCGCTGGTGACGCTGGCCGGCGCGCTGGCGGTGGCCTACTCGCTTCGCTTCATTCACGACGTGTTCTTCAACGGCGAACCGGTGGACCTGCCGCGTACGCCGCACGAACCGCCGCGCTGGATGAAGGTACCGGTGGAAATCCTGGTGGTGCTGTGTCTGGTGGTCGGCATCGCGCCCGCGTTCACCGTCGCCCCGCTGCTGGCAGTGGCAGCAAGCGACACGCTGCAGGCGCCGCTGCCCGAGTACCACCTAGCGCTGTGGCACGGCGCCAACCCGGCGCTGCTCATGAGCTTCGTCGCGCTGGCCGGCGGCGCGCTGATTTACCTCGCACGCCGTCCGCTGTCCGCCTGGCACGACCGCAGCATCGGTCTGCTCGATGCGCGCATCGTCTACAACACGCTGCAGAATGGGCTGTTCGCGCTGGCGCGTGGCATCACCCAACTGATCGACACCGGCTCGCTGCAACGCCAGGTATTTGTCTTTCTGGTCGCGGCACTGGTGCTGGGCATCGCACCCTGGCTGGCGGGCGACACGCCGCTGGCGGGCAACCGAGTAGGCCTGCCGCTCGACGCCGTCAGCCTGACGGCCGCCAGCGCGCTGATCGTCGCCACGCTCGCCACCGTGTGGCTGCATCGGCAGCGTTTCACCGCGCTCATCACCATCGGCGTGGTCGGCCTGGTGGTGTCGCTCATCTTCGTCAAATTCTCGGCGCCCGACCTCGCGCTGACCCAGCTGTCGGTCGAGATCGTCACGATTGTTTTGCTGCTGCTGGCGCTCTACTTCCTGCCGCAGCGCGCCGCACCCGAGCCCGAACCGGCGCGCCTCTGGCGCGACGGCGTGATCGCCTTGCTGGCGGGCGCCGGCACTGCGGGCCTGGCGTGGGCGGTGCTGACGCGGCCCTACGACACCATCGCCGGCTACTTCCTTGCCAACAGCGTGCCGGGCGGCGGCGGCAGCAATGTGGTGAACGTGATCCTGGTCGACTTCCGCGGCTACGACACGCTGGGCGAAATCACCGTGCTGGCGCTGGCCGGGCTCGGCATCGTGGCGATGCTGCAGGGCCTGAAACTGCCCGCGCCGAGTCGCGACGACGCCGGGCGGAACTGGGATGCCGACGCCCACCCGGCGATCATGGCGACGCTGACCCGCATCCTGCTGCCGCTGGCGCTGCTGGTTGCGGTGTTCATCCTCCTGCGCGGCCACAACCAGCCGGGCGGCGGCTTCATCGCCGGGCTGATCACGGCGGTGGCGCTGATCGTGCAGTACCTCGCCAACGGTGCGCAGTGGACCCACCAGCGCATGGCGTCCGACAGCCACCCGCTGATCGCGTGGGGACTGGCGATCGCCGCCTGCACCGGGCTGGCAAGCTGGCTGTTCGGCTACCCCTACCTCACTTCGACTTACGGCCACCTGAACTGGCCCGTCGTCGGCGAGTTCGAACTGGCGTCGGCGATGGCGTTCGACCTCGGCGTGTTCCTCGTCGTCGTCGGTGCCACGCTGATGATCCTGCTGCAGCTCGGCGGCCTGCATCGCGCACCGACCAGAAAGCGGGGCCCTTGATGGAAGCCCTCATCGCACTCGTCATCGGCGTGCTGACCGCGGGCGGCGTGTTTCTCGCGCTGCGCGGCCAGACCTTTCCGGTGGTGCTGGGACTCACCCTCATGTCCTACGCCGTCAACCTGTTCCTGTTCGTCATGGGCCGGCTCGCCATCGGCGTGCCGCCGGTCATCAGCGACGCGGCCTTTGGCTACACCGACCCGCTGCCGCAGGCGCTGGTGCTCACCGCCATCGTCATCAGCTTCGGCATGACGGCCTTCGTCATCGTGCTGTCGCTGAAGGCGCGCGCCGAGCTCGGCAACGACCATGTCGACGGCCTGGAGCGCGAGGAGGACCGGCACGAATGAGCGCCGCCCATCTCCCCATCCTGCCGGTGGTGCTGCCGCTCATTGCCGGCATCGTGCTGCTGGCATTGCGCAACCGCAGCCCGGCCTTGCAGCGCGGCATCAGCCTCGCCGCCGTGCTGGCGCTGATTCCGCTGGCCGCAACCCTGATTCAGACGACCGCCGACGGCACCCATCTTGTCTATGCGCTGGGCAACTGGGTGGCGCCCTATGGCATCGTGCTGGTGGTCGACCGGCTGGCGGCGTGGATGCTGCTGACGACATCCCTGCTTGCGGCCTTCGCCCTGCTGGTCGCGCTCCGGGGCGGCGACACCGAAGGCCGCCACTTCCATGTGCTGTTCCAGTTGCAGCTGTTCGGGCTGAACGGCGCTTTCCTCACCGGCGACCTGTTCAACCTCTTCGTCTTCTTCGAAATCCTGCTGCTGGCCTCCTACGGCCTCCTGCTGCACGGCGGCGGCCGGCTGCGCGTGAAGGCGGGGCTGCATTACGTCGTCATCAACCTGGTCGGCTCGACGCTGTTCCTGTTCGCCGTCGGCACCCTGTACGGCGTGGTCGGCACGCTCAACATGGCCGACCTGGCGGTGAAGCTCGCGGCCACGCCGCCGGACAACCTGGCGCTAGTGCAATCCGCCGGCCTGCTGCTGTTCGGCGTGTTCGCTCTGAAGGCCGCGCTGCTGCCGCTCTACCTGTGGTTGCCCGCGGCCTACGCGCACACCAGCGCGCCTGTGGCGGCCCTGTTCGCCGTCATGACCAAGGTCGGCGCCTACAGCATCCTGCGCGTCTACACGCTGATGTTCGGCGACGATGCAGGGCCGGTGTCCAACCTGCTCGACGCCTGGTTGGCGCCGCTGGCGCTCGCCACGCTCGTGCTCGGCATACTCGGCGCGGCGGCCAGCACCACACTGCGGCAACAGGCGGCCTATCTGATGGTGGCCTCGATCGGCACCTTGCTGCTGGCTTTCGGACTCGGCAGCACCGATTCGATCGCGGCCGGCCTGTATTACCTGCCGCACACCACCTTCGCCACCGCTGCGCTGTTCCTGCTGGCCGATTCGATCAGCCGCGCGCGCGGCGGAATCGCCGACCGCTTCGAGTCCGGACCCGCGATGCCCGGCGCGCGCGTGCTGGGCGGACTGTTCTTCGTCGTTGCCGTGGCCCTCGCCGGACTGCCGCCGCTGTCGGGCTTTCTTGGCAAGTTCATGCTGCTGAAAGCCGCGCTCGACTCGCCGCTGCTGCCGTGGGTGTGGAGCATCGTGCTCGCCACCGGCCTGGTGGGCGTGATCGTGCTGGCCCGCAGCGGCAGCCTGCTGTTCTATCGCACCCATTCCGCTCATGACCCGGCCTCGCAGACAGCGCCGACAGTGGCCGCGCTGGCGCCCGTCGCCGGCCTCCTGCTGCTGGTCGCTGGCATGGTGGTCTGGGCCGGGCCGCTGTCCGATTACGCCAGCGCCACCGCGGCGCAACTGCTTGCGCCGCAGCAGTACATCGAGGCCGTGCTGGGAACCGCGCCATGAGACGTTTGCTGCCGCATCCCCTGCTGACCCTCACGCTGGTCATTCTGTGGCTGCTGCTGGTCAACCAGCTGTCCGCCGGCCATCTCGTGTTGGGCGCGTTGCTCGGCTGGCTCATCCCCTTCGTCACCTCGCCTTTCTGGCCGGAACAGATCCGCATCCGCCATCCGCTCACCCTGCTGCACTACCTCGGCATCCTGATCCTCGACATCGTGCGCGGCAGCTTCCACGTCGCGCGCCTGATCCTGCGGGGGCCGGCCCGCCTGCGCCCGGTTTTCGTCGAGGTGCCACTGGCGCTCAAGACCGATCTCGCCATCAGCCTGCTGGCCAACACCATCTCGCTGACGCCGGGAACCGTGTCGGCCCACCTGAGCGCGGACAAGCGAACGCTGATCGTGCACACCCTGGATACGGGCGACGCCGAGGCGCTGGTCGCTGAAATCAAGCAGCGCTATGAGGTCCCGCTGAAAAAAATCTTCGAGGAGGCAGACGAATCATGCTGAGCACCGTCATCCCGATCGCCTACGCATTGGTCAGCCTGGCCCTTGTACTGAGCTTCTGGCGCCTGCTGCGCGGCCCCGACGCCCCCGACCGCATCCTCGCGCTCGACACGCTGTATGTGAACACCATCGCGCTGCTGGTGCTGCTCGGCATCCATCTCGGCAGCGCCATCTATTTCGAGGCCGCGCTGCTGATCGCCATGATGGGTTTCGTCGGCACCGTGGCGCTGTGCAAATACCTGCTGCGCGGCGACATCATCGAGTGAGCGAAAACACCATGATCGACATCCTGCTTTCCCTGCTGATTCTCACCGGCGCGATTTTCACCTTCATCGGCTCGCTCGGCCTGGCGCGCCTGCGCGACTTCTACACCCGCCTGCACGGCCCCACCAAGGCGACCACGCTGGGCGTCGGCTGCCTGTTGATCGCCTCCGCCCTGTATTTCAGCGTGCGCGACGAAGGCGTCAGCGTGCACGAAGTGCTGGTCACGCTGTTCCTCTTCATCACCGCGCCGGTGAGCGCGCACCTGCTCGCCAAGGCCGCACTGCACCTGAAGGTCAGATCGCTCGCCCCGACGCCCGCGCCGGACAGCGAGGCCCCGTCCGATCCGGACTTTCAGCGCAATCCGGCAGACTGACCTGACTTAAAATTAATTGCGTAACGGCTGAAAGCGGACAAACCCACGTATCCTGCCGTGACCCGAAGCGACTGCAAATCAACTAGCAAAAGGACTCACCATGCGCACCTCCCTCATTGCATTGCCCCTGCTGGCAACCCTTCTACTCTCCGCCTGTACAACCAACGACCTGGGCGACTCTCGTGGTCTGAGCAAAACCCAGACGGGCGCCATCATCGGCACCGTGAGCGGTGCGGCGCTGGGCGCCGTCATCAATCACAAGAACCGCGGCAAGGGCGCGCTGATCGGCGCGGTCGGCGGCGGCCTGACCGGCGCCGGCGTGGGCTACTACATGGACACGCAGGCCAAGGACTTGCTGAAGCAATTGCAGCCTGAGATCCAGCGCGGCGAAGTCAGCGTCGAAAAACGCGCCAGCGACAATGCCGTGCTGGTCAGCATGACCTCCAGCACCGGCTTCGACACAAACTCCACCGTATTGAAGCCGGGCTACACGCCCACGCTGAACAAGATTGCCAGCGTGCTGAACAAATATGGGAAAACGACAGTGAGCGTAATCGGCCACACCGACAGCGTCGGCTCGGATGCATACAACCAGACCCTGTCGGAAAGGCGCGCGCAGTCCGTGCTGGATTATTTTGCCGGACAGAACGTGAACCCGCTGCGCCTGGAATCCTATGGCAAAGGCGAGACCGAGCCGCGCGCCGACAATAGCACCGAAGCCGGCCGCGCGCTCAATCGCCGGGTCGAATTGTGGATCCTGCCGGTGGTGGCGGGCTAGCCTTGCCGCGGCGCATCATCCTGAGCATTTCGGGCGCTTCTACGCAGAAGCGTCTCCTGCCAGCATCCTGAAGCACGCCTCTGCCGGCACCGCACGGCTGTGTAGCCATCCCTGAGCAGCTCCGCTCTTCTCATTCGCCACCATACCTAGCGATTTCCCAGGGGAGGGAGGCGAGAGGCAGACTACGCCCCACGCCGCCCAGCCTGACCGCCTCCTTGGGCATGCCGTAGACCACGCAGCTCGCCTCGTCCTGGGCGAGGGTGGCCGCGCCTGTGTCCCGCATCTCCTTCATGCCGCGAGCGCCGTCGTCCCCCATGCCGGTCATGATGATCCCCAGCGCGTTGCCGCCTGCGCAACGGGCGGTGGATCGGAACAGTACATCCACAGATGGGCGGTGCCGGTTTACCGGCGGGCCGTCGATCACGTCCACGTGATACTGGGCACCGCTACGCCTGAGCTGCATATGGCGTCCGCCCGGCGCGATCAGTGCCAGGCCAGGTCGTACCCGGTCGCCGTGCTTCGCCTCGCGCACCTCGATGGCGCATACGCTGTCCAGACGCGCGGCAAAGGCGGCGGTGAATTTCTCCGGCATGTGCTGGACGATGACGATGCCGGGACAAACGCGCGGCAGTGCGGTCAGAACGACCTCCAAGGCCTGGGTGCCGCCGGTGGAAGCGCCGATGGCCACCACCTTGTCGGTCGTTTCGGCCATGGACAGGAGCGGGCTGGCCGGAATCGCATCCAGTCCGTACCGAGGCGGTGGGACGGCCACCGGCACCAGATGTCGAACCTTCGCCTGGGCGGCTGCTCGCACCGCCGAGACGATTTCATGGCCCGATTCCGTCAGGAACTGTTTCAGTCCGATGCGCGGCTTGGTGACGATGTTCACCGCGCCGGCGGACAAAGCCTGCATGGCGGTGGTCGTGCCTTTCTCGGTCAAGGTCGAGCAGATGATCACCGGCGTGGGGCGTTCGGCCATGATCTTTTTCAGGAAAGTGATGCCGTCCATGCGCGGCATCTCCACATCCAGCACCACCACGTCGGGCCAGTCCCGATTCATCTTGTCGAGCGCGAAGAGGGGATCCGCGGCAGCCCCCATCACCTGGATGTCGGGCGCTGCGGAAAGGACGCCAGTGAGCACCTGGCGCACCGTGGCGGAATCGTCCACGAGCATGACGCGTATGAGCTTCATTTTGAAAGTTCGATCGAGGAGTGGGTGCGCCTGCCCTTCCCTGCCTGGACGCTTTCGGCAGCCAGCAGGGGCGTGTGCTTCATCCACACATGCCCGCTCCAGATGTCGAAAATAACCTGACGGTGGCCGTGCCCGCCGAGATGCTGGGCCTTGACCTTGAAGCCATGGCGCGACATCAGTTCGAGGCTGGCGGAAATATTGCGGTCCTGAATCTGTCCTGCGCAATCCTTTCCGTGGCAGCCATGACGGTCGAACATGTAGCCGCCGCCGAACAGCTTGGCCTCGAACTCGGCCGGCTGTCCCTGCTTGGCACGTATTTCCTTCAACAGCATCTCCAGCGCCTCGTCGCCATAGCGGCCATCGAGTGGCTTCGCACCGCGCGGCCCGCTACGGCTCGGCAACATGTAATGGCACATGCCGCCGATCCGGCGCCCGGGATGCCAGAGCGTGACCGCCACGCAGGAGCCCAGGATGGTGCGGATGCGCGTCTGCTCATCCCCGAACCACAGCTCTCCAGGCTGCAGGAAAATCTCGATGACGCTCTGCGGTTTTTTCACGGCTTGCGGTAGATCGAAGGCGCAAGGGTTTCCAGCCCTTGGGCCAGTCCGTTCAGGCTTTCCGAATGCCCAACGATGAAAATCCCCCCCGGCCTGAGTTTGGCCAGCAGACGCGCCACCACCTGACGCTTGGTTTCGGACTGGAAATAGATCATCACGTTGCGCAGGAAGATCACATCGAACTCGCCCACCTCCGGCAAGGGTTCGTTGAGATTGATCTGGGCCAGTTGCACGCGCCGGCGCAGGGCCGGGTCGATCAGCAGTTGGCCTTCCTGGCTGCCCACGCCTTTCAGGCAATGGGTGCGCAACAAAGCGTGCGGGATGCCGCGCGCGCGCTCCATCGGATAAAGCCCTCTTCTCGCCTTGTCCAGCACCTGGGTGCTGATGTCGGAACCGAACACTTCCCAGGGTGCGTCGCCCAGCCGGTCCGCCAGCAGCATGGCCAGGGTGTAGGGCTCCTCGCCGCTGGAACAGGCCGCGCTCCAGACCCGGAAGGGCCGCCCGGCCGGATGCCCGGGCAGGACCCGGTCGCGCAGGAAATCGAAATGCTTCGGTTCGCGAAAGAAATAGGTCTCGTTGGTGGTGAGCAGGTCCACCGCCACCTGCATCTCGTCCTGCTGCCGGGAGAGCAGCTGGAAATAATCCTCATAGCTGTCCAGGCCATGATGCTTCAGGCGCTTGGCCAGGCGACCCGCCACCAATGCTTTCTTGGCCGGGGTCATGCTGATGCCGGCGATCCTGAAGATCATTTGCTGGAAGCTGGAGAACTCGCTGTCCTTGAGGCTGACATTGAGCATGGCGGCCTCACGCAGCCTTTTTCATCTCGGGCAGGGTGGCCCACAGGCCGGACCCCACTTCGAGTTCCGCAAACCAGTTGATGAAGCGCATCACGTCGGCACCCTGATAGATCGAGCCGTGCTGCGGACAGAGCATGTCGATGTCCATGACGGCGGCCCGTTCGCACCAGTCCAGCACGGCCGCCTTGGAGCCCATGAAGCGGCGGTGAAACCCCTCCGCATGGCGGATGTGGCGATCGAAATCCGTCACGAACAGCTCGTCTTCCTCCGGGGGCGGCAAGGCAGCGCCCACGTCGCCGCTGAACAGGATCCGGGCCTTGGCATCGTAGAGGTGGAAATTGCCGGACGAGTGCAGGTAATGGGCCGGCACCACGTCCAGTTCGATGCCGCCCAGCGGAAGTTTGCCGCCTTCGTCGGGCAGGCCGATGAAGGTGGTTTCGTCGCCGCCGTAATGGGGCAGGAAGCTGCCCCAGATGCGACTGGCATAGCAGCGCAGCGCCGGATTGAACTCCAGCCACAGGCTCAGGCTGCTGATCACGTCCGGATCCTGGTGCGACGCGAATATCCATTTCACCCGACGCGGGTCGAAGCCGGCCGCCAGGGCGGAGAACACCACCGGAAAGATCTCCAGGCCGCCGGGGTCGGTGAGCATGGCCTCGTTGCCGTGGGCGATCAGGTATTCATTGGTGTCGATCAGCGCGCTGGCGCGCTCCGGGTCACGGGCGATCACCTGCCATTGATGCGTCCCTTCCGAAAACAGGGTTTCCAGCTTTTTCATGTTCTTGCTTCCTCAAGTTCGGCCCGCACGCCACCCAGCGTTTCCGCCACGGAATGGATGGATTGGGCCAGTTGTTCTGCCACCTGCTTCAGGGCAGGTGCCGATTCGCCGCCGTAGGCGGCCTCGATCAGCGCGCTGCGGGACAGGGTCAGCCCCTGGTCGCACAGACGCAACGCGCGGCTTGCCTTCATGTGCAGGTCGCGCCGGCTTTGTCCCAGCAGCATGCCCAAGCGGTCCACTTCTTCTTCCTGCTTGCCGAGGATTTCGGACAATCGGCCGCCAACGCGATCCTGGCTGTCCTGGACCCGCCGGAAATAGTCCTGGTTGCGCTGCTTGCGCTGGCGCTGAGCGACCTCGTTGACCATGCTGGACACCAGCAAGGTCAAGCCCTGCATGGCTTCCATGAGGCGGGTGGAAATTCCCCGCAATTCCGCCGAGGCCACCCGGAACCCCACCGCGTTGTCGCCGCCACGACGGGAGGACAGCATGGCGTTCAACGCGGCCAGGTTCACTTCGCGTGCGGTGTCCACCACGCCACGGATGCCCTCGCCAATGCGAACGATGGCGTGAAGGTCCGCAGAGCGAACGGCCGTTCCATTATTTTTGTGCCCCACAGGACTACTCCTTACCGGTATTTCGACGCTCCCCGGCAAAGCCGGGGAAGCGCACGCCGATACGTTTTGAATTGCTCCGCTCAGGCCCAAGCCAGCTTGCCCGGGACAGCCATTTCCCGGGGTGCCGTTTTCTGCTCTTCATGAACCTGCAGGCTGAAGAATCCCATCAGCTGCTGCAGCTGTTCGGCCTGGCCGCTCATCTCCTCGGCGGTGGCAGCGAGCTCCTCCGAGGCGCTGGCGTTCTGCTGGGTGGCCTGGTTCAGCTGGTTCATCGCTGCGTTCACCTGACCCACGC
>JAIBFA010000026.1 GCA_019459325.1 Thiobacillus sp. | reverse complement strand
GATGGCGCGTGATGTTCTCGATCACCACCACCGCGTCGTCCACCACGAAGCCGATCGCCAGGATGATCGCGATCAGCGACAGGTTGTTGAGGCTGTAGCCGGCCAGGTGCATGAAGGCGAAGGTGCCCAGCAGCGTGCTGGGCAGCACCAGCGCGGCGATCAGCGTGGCGCGCAGGTTGTGGAGGAAGGCAAAGATGACCAGGATCACCAGGATCAGGGCCAGCACGAGCGTGAAATTGACTTCGTGCATCGAGTCCTTGACGAAGCGCGAGCGGTCGAAATGCACCTGCAGCTTCACCCCGTCCGGCAGATCGGCCTCGATCTGCGGCAGCATCGAACGAATGCGCTCGGCTACTTCCACCGTATTGGCACCCGGCTGGCGCTGCACCGCCAGCACGATGGCGCGGGTGCCGTTGTACCAGGTACGCGTCTTGTCGTTTTCGACGCTGTCTTCGGCGCGTCCCAGGTCCTTCAGGCGCAGCGCCACGCCGTCCTTGTAGGCGACGATGATGTCGCCGAAATCTTCAGCGTTGGCGAGCGACACCGGCGCCTTCACCGTATAGGCGCGGCTGGCGCCGTCGAGCGTGCCCGACGGCAGGTTGGCATTGGCCGTCTGCACCGCCTGGATGACGTCGGCAAAACTCAATCCGCGCTGCTGCAGCCTGGCCGGGTCGAGATACAGCCGCAGCGCGTATTTCTGCGAGCCGAACACCAGCACCTGCGCCACGCCGGAGAGGCCCGACAGGCGCTGCGCCACCCGCGAATCGGCAATCGCATCGAGTTCGGTGAGCGGCAGGCGCTCGGCCGACAGCGCCAGATACAGGATGGGCGAATCGGCCGGATTGATCTTGCGCAACTGGGGTGGGTCCATGCCGGCGGGCAGATTGCGTGCAGCCTGCGCGATCGCGGTCTGCACGTCCTGCGCGGCGGCGTCGATGTCGAGCGCGAGCTCGAACTGCAGCGTGATGCTGGTCGATCCCTGGGTCGACTGCGAACTCATCGACTCGATCCCCGGCACCGTCGACAGCTGGCGTTCCAGCGGCATCGCCACCGTGTTGGCCATGGTCTCGGGGTTGGCGCCCGGCAGGCTGGCGCTGATGCGCAGGGTCGGGAAATCGACCTGCGGCAGATCGTTGACCGGCAGCTGCTTGTAGGCCAGTGCGCCGAACAGCACCATCGCCAGCACCAGCATCAGGGTGGCGACCGGACGTTCGATGAACAGGCGTGACAGGTTCATGAGAAAGAAAAACCCTTATCCGCGAAGGGCTGCAAAGGAACGCGAAGCATGACCCGTCGAACCGCCGGTTTCATGGCTGCGCCTTGCCCGGCTTTTCCCCGGACCGCGCGCCTTCCAGCGTGACCTTGCCGCCCGCCTTCAGGCGTTTGGGGATTTCGACCAGCACCGCTTCGCCCGCCTGCAATCCGCCCTCGACCACCAGCTGGCCATCCAGGGTGTGCGACGCGCGCACCGGCTGCACCACCGCGCGGCCGTCGCGCACCACGTAAACATAAGTGCCGTCCTGGCCATGCTGCAGGGCCGCCTCGGGCAGCACCATCACGTCGGCCAGACTGCCCAGCAACAGTCGCAGCCGCACGCCCTGGCCCGGCAGCAGGGCGCCCGCCGACCCCTCGAGCCGCACTTTCAGCGGCACGGCGCCGGTGGCGGGATCGATCTGGGTGTCGACGAACACCAGTTCGCCCCGCGCGGGGGTTGCCTGCTGAGCCGCCGCGCCGAGCGAATCGGGATACACCTCGGCCATCACCTTGCCCGCCGCGCGTGCGGCAATGACCTGTGGCCAGTCGGCCTCGGCCAGCCCCGAGCGCACGTCCAGCGCACCCAGCGCAACAATCGTGGTGAGCGGCTCGCCGCCGGCCTGCACCAGGCTGCCCTGACGGATCGCGATGCGCCCGACACGCCCGGCGATCGGCGAGCGGATCTGCGTGTACTGGGCATCAAGCCGCGCGGACTCCAGTTCGGCACGGGCGGTGCCGGCGCGTGCACGCGCGGATTCCAGCGCCACCTGGGCGTCGTCGAATTCCTGCTGACTGATGTAGCCCGATTGCATCAAGGGGGCCAGACGCTCCAGCTTCTTGGCCGCTTCGGCGGTTTCGGCGCGCGCACCGGTCAGGGCAGCCTGGCTTTGTGCGATGCGTGCCTGCGCCGGGCGCGCATCGAGCGTGAACAGTGTCTCGCCCGCCCGCACTTGGTCGCCTTCCTGCACATGCTGCCGCAGCACCGTGCCGCTGGCCTGGGCGATGATCGCCACTTGCTGGGCAGCCTCGAGCGTGCCGGGCAGCTCGATCACGCGCGGAAAATCGCGCACCGCCACCGCCACGGTTTTCACAGCGAGTGCGCGGTCGCCGCCGCCTTGCTTGTCGTCACCGGTTTCCACGAACTGGGTGCGATACACCACACCCGCGATCAGCGCCAACACGACGACGGTGACCAGCATGCGAATTTTCATGGGTTTCTTTCGTAGGTCGGGCCAGGCAGTCGGCCCAGCGCATGGTTCAGACGGGAAAATGCGGCCAGCCAGTCGGAATCGGCCTGCGCCGCGCTTTGCCTTGCACGCGCCAGATCGGCCTGCGCGGTCAGCAACTCGAGCAGGCTGCCGACGCCGGCGCGGTAGCGTGCTTCGGCGGCCTGCGCTGATTCGCTGGCGCTGGCGAACTGCACCGCCACGCCTTCGCGCTGCGCCTGCGCGTGGCGCACGTCGTGATACGCCTCGGCCACTGTCAGGGCCACCTGGCTGCGCTGGCTGTCTGCCTCGGCCTGCAGGCGCTCGGCATCGCGCTCGGCCGCGCGCGCCTGCGCCGCCAGCCGGCCGCCGTCGAACAGCGGCACCGACAGGTTCACGCCCACGCTGTACGAGGTGGACGGCGTCCGCTCGTCTTCCAGAAAAAAAGTGCGTCCGGTGTTGGCGGCCAGCGACAGGCTGGGCCAGCGTGCTGCGCGGGCACGTTCGGCTTCAAAGCGGGCGCTCGCCGCCGTCGCCTGCAGCGCGCGCAGATCGGGGCGCTGGCGCTCGGCCTCGGCGAGCAGGTCGGCCAGGAGGGTCGCGGCGTCCAGCGCGGCAGGCAGCGCAATCTCCCAGTCAAGCACCAGCGTCTGCGTCTGTGCGATCCCGGCCGCCTGTTTCAGTGCGGCCTCGGCCTTCGCCAAATCGCGCTCCGCAGCCTGGCGGGCAAGCGTCGCCTCGCTCGAGGCAGCGCGTGCGCGCAATTGATCGGCGCGCGCAGCCAGCCCCCCGCGCAGCCTCACCTCGACCGCATCGAGGCTGGTTCGCAAGGCCGTCTCCTGCTGCGTCTGCGCCGCCACCTGCGCGCGCGCGGCGAGCACGGCGAAATAGGCGGTCTCGACCTCGGCGATCGTGTCCTGCAAGGTGCGGTTGTTGTTCAGCAGGCTGGCGATGAGTTGATAGCGTTGGGCGTCGATGCTCGCTGCGCGCGCGCCAAAGTCAAACAGCACGTAGGCAAGGCTCAGACTGGGGCCATAGCGATGCAGCGTGGGGACGGGCGAACCGGAACTCGACAGCGCACGATTTCGGGTGAAGTTGAATTGGCCGGTGAGGGTGGGCCAGTTGGCAGCGGCGGCGGCATCGAGCCGCTCCGCTTCGGCCTGGATGCCGAGCCAGGCGGCGCGCGACTCGGCGCGTTCGCGCAGAGCATGCTCGGTCAGCGCGGCCAGACTGTCGAACCGAATGGCGTCGGCCTGGTCAGCCGTAGACTGCGGCTGTTCGGGGAGCATATCAAGCTGGAGCCAGAATGCGCCAGGGCGCTCAGGCAGATCGAGCGCGGCCGCATGCCCCTGCACCGGGCACAGCAAGGCACTCAGCAATAAGGGATAAGAAGCGGGTTTCAAGGTGTAGGGATTCTAAACGAGTCTCAAGCCGACTTCGGTGTGCCCACACAAGTTCCGCCAGGTCACGGGGAGCGTCATCCCATTTTGCATCGATGCCGGCCAAACCCACTCATAACTCCGAGAACAGATATACGAGCAGCGCCATTCCAAGCAACACGACCGACAGGTTCATCGCAATGCCCGCCCAGGTGCAATAGCGTGCGGGGATTTCGGCCGGCTTCAAGCTGGCGAGTACGCGCCGGAACTGCACGATGGAAAAGCCGATGACCAGCAGGGCCAGGACGATGAACGCGATGCCGATCCAGAACGACAGGTCGCGGCCCGCGTGACTCGGGTCCTGCCGCAGCACATGCATGAAAAGGCCGAAGCGTTCGAGCACGAAACCGAACGCCATCAGCGTGAGGCCGGTACGGTTCCACGCCATCAGCGTGCGTTCGGCGGCGAAAAAGACGCGCGGATCGTTGAGATCGGACATGCTCAAACCGGCTCCACTTCAGCCGGTAGCGTGTTTTTCAAGCTCTGCGCCAGCCGTTCGAAGGTTTCGGGAAACGGCGCACGCTTGCGCCACACCAGGCCGATGGTGCGGCCCGGCGGCGGCGATTTGAATGGGCGGATTTCGACTGCTTTTTTCGTTTGCCGGGCGCCGGCATCCACCGCCAGCGCGGGCAGCAGCGTCAATCCCAATCCCATGGCGACCATCTGGCGCAGGGTTTCCAGGCTGGTGGCACGCACCTCCTCGCGGCCGCGCGACCCGGTGCCGCAGACATCGAGCGCCTGGTCGCGCAGACAGTGGCCTTCGTCCAGCAGCAGCAGCTTCTCGGCCATGATGTCCGACACCTTCAGCACATCGCGCTTGGCGAGTGGATGTCCGGCCGGCAGCGCGGCATAGAACGGCTCATAGAACAGCGGCTCGACACGCAGGCTGTCGTCGGTCACCGGCAGGGCCAAGAGACCTGCATCCAGTTTTCCATCAACCAGATGCCCCAGGATTTGCGGTGTCATTTCCTCGCGCAGCAACAGGCGCAGGTCGGGATGCTTCTTGTGCACCAGCGTCAGCGCGTGCGGCAGGTAATAGGGCCCCAGCGTGGGGATGACGCCGAGGTGGATCGTGCGCGCCATCGGATCCTGGGCGTGCTTGGCCAGCTCCCTGATCCGTTCGGACTCCTCGACGATGCTGCGCGCTGCCTGCAGGATTTCCCGACCGATCGGCGTCGGCGTGACGCGCTTCAGACTGCGGTCGAACAGCGTGACGCCAAGAAAATCCTCCAGCTTCTTGATCTGGGTCGACAGGGTCGACTGGGTGATGAAGCAGGCCTCGGCCGCGCGCCCGAAGTGGCCGTGATCGGCCAGTGCCACCAAATATTTCAGTTCTTGCAGGGTCATGGCTTGCCGTTCGATTTTGTCAATCGAATTATTCTAGACTATTCATGAGACAAATTCTCATCCATGGCCTTAAATGCAGGAACTCGGCTGAAGAGTCGAATATCAACAGGAGAGCGTCATGTCAGAGAACCAATGTCCGTTTCATCACAAAACCGGTAGCGCCAAGTCGATCCGGGACTGGTGGCCGAACCAGCTTCCGCTGGAAGTCCTGCACCAGCACGTCCCTCAGGCCAGTCCGATGGAGGCAGATTTCAACTACGCGGAAGAATTCAAGACCCTCGACCTGGCGGCCGTGAAGAAAGACCTCACCGCCCTGATGACCGACTCGCAGGATTGGTGGCCGGCGGATTACGGTCACTACGGCCCTTTTTTCATTCGCATGGCGTGGCACAGTGCAGGGACTTACCGTACCGGTGACGGCCGTGGCGGCGCAGGGCACGGCAACCAGCGTTTCGCCCCCCTCAACAGCTGGCCCGATAACGTCAACCTCGACAAGGCGCGCAGGCTGCTCTGGCCGATCAAGCAGAAGTACGGCAGGAAAATTTCCTGGGCCGACCTCATCGTTCTTACGGGCAACGTTGCGCTGGAATCGATGGGATTCAAGACCTTCGGTTTCGCCGGCGGGCGCGAGGACATCTGGGCGCCGGAGCTGGACGTCTATTGGGGCAATGAGGATGCCTGGCTGGCTGACAACGCACGCTATTCCGGCGAGCGGAACCTTGAAAACCCGCTCGCTGCCGTTCAGATGGGGCTGATTTACGTCAACCCGGAAGGCCCGGGCGGCAACCCGGATCCGCTCGGATCCGGCCGGGACGTGCGCGAGACGTTCGCGCGCATGGCCATGAATGACGAAGAAACGGTTGCGCTCACCTGTGGCGGCCACACCTTTGGCAAATGCCACGGCGCCGGCGATGCGGCGCTGGTCGGACCTGCACCCGAGGCAGCCGGCCTCGCCGAGCAGGGTCTGGGCTGGAAGAGCAGTTATGGCAGCGGTAAAGGCGGCGATCAGATCGGCAGCGGCCTCGAAGGCTCGTGGACACCGACCCCGACCCAATGGGACATGAGCTATCTCGACATGCTGTTCGGCAACGAGTGGGAACTGACCAAGAGCCCGGCGGGCGCTCATCAGTGGACACCGAAACAGGCAACCGACAGCAACATGGCACCGGCCGCGCACGATGCGTCGAAGCGGGTCCCGATCATCATGACCGCTGCGGACATGGCAATGCGCATGGATCCGATCTATGAGCCGATCGCAAGGCGCTTCCACCAGAATCCGGACGAATTTGCCGACGCCTTCGCCCGCGCCTGGTTCAAGCTGACCCACCGTGACATGGGACCCCGTTCGCGCTATCTCGGCCCCGAAGTGCCTGCCGAAGAGCTGATCTGGCAAGACCCCATCCCCGCCATCGATCATGCCTTGATCGACGACCAGGACGCCGCCGCCCTCAAGGGCAAGATCCTGGCGTCCGGGCTGACTGTCCCGGAGCTGGTCTCGACCGCCTGGGCCTCGGCGTCCACGTTCCGCGGTTCCGACAAGCGCGGCGGCGCCAACGGCGCGCGCATTCGCCTCGCGCCGCAGAAGGACTGGGAAGCCAACCAGCCGGACCAACTGGCAAAAGTGCTCGGCAAGCTCGAAGGCATCCAGCGCGAGTTCAACAGCAGCGGCAAGAAGGTCTCGATGGCCGACCTGATCGTGCTGGCGGGTTGCGCCGGCGTTGAGCAGGCTGCCAAGAATGCCGGCCACGCCGTGACGGTTCCCTTCGCGCCGGGCCGCACGGACGCCTCGCAGGAACAGACCGACGTCGAAGCCTTCGCCGTGCTCGAACCGATCGCGGATGGCTTCCGCAACTTCCAGAAGACCCGATACACCGTCTCGGCCGAAGAACTGCTGCTCGACAAGGCGCAGTTGCTGACGCTCTCCGCGCCCGAGATGACGGTTCTGGTGGGCGGCATGCGCGCCCTGAACGCCAACTTCGGACAGTCCCAGCAGGGTGTCTTCACCAAGCGGCCGGGGGCGCTCACCAACGACTTCTTCGTCAACCTGCTCGACATGAGCACGAGCTGGAAGCCGGTATCGGACGCTGAAGATGTGTTTGAAGGAACTGATCGCTCAATGGGTGAACGCAAGTGGACCGGCACCCGCGTCGATCTGATCTTCGGTTCGAATTCCCAGCTCCGGGCCCTGGCTGAAGCCTATGGCAGCGCCGACGCGCAGGAAAAATTCGTCCATGACTTCGTGGCAGCCTGGAACAAGGTGATGAACCTCGATCGCTTCGACCTTACGTGACCGCGGAGATAACCCTAACGGCGGGCGGGGGGCCAAACCCCCCCCCCCAAACCGTAAAGGAGAAAACATGATCGCCATGAGCATGTTGAGCACTTACGATGAATACCGCCGCGATTCGATCGCATCCGCACCTGTCTATCCCGCCCCCACGCATCCGCTTCGCCGCGCGTTGATACATGCGCTGGTTATGATCGGTCTTGGCGTCGGCGGCGTGGCCGCAGTGGACGATGATGAAGCGCCGGGCATTGGCTAAAGTGAATCCATGAACATCGCCGCCCGTGCCTTGCAGGATTATTTTGCCGACCCGCGTCACGCTGCCACACTCAAGTTCGGCAGCGGCGGCCTGGTACTCGCGCTGCTGGCGGGGCTGGGGTGGGTGGCGTGGGCGCAGGGCGGCACCCGGCTCGACACTCCGATGGGGATGGCGCTCGCCGGTTCCGGCGTGGCGGCGCTGGCCACCGCACTGGGCGCGTTTCCGGCGCTGTTTGTGCGCAAGATTTCCACGCGTTGGGAAGACATCATGCTCGGCTTCGGCGCCGGGGTGATGGCAGCGGCGGCATCCTTTTCACTGATTCTGCCCGGCGTCGCTGCCGGCACCGAGATCCTCGGCAGCAAGCCCGCCGGCGCCGCCCTGGTCGCAGCCGGGCTGGTGCTGGGCGCGCTGTTCCTGCTGCTGGCCGACAAGGCGGTGCCACACGAGCATCCTGGCGCCGGCCGCCACGGACCCGGATGGGTGCATCTGCGCCGCGTCTGGCTGATGGTGTTCGCCATCGCGCTGCACAACTTCCCCGAAGGCATGGCGATCGGCGTCGGCTTTTCCGGGGGCAACACCTCGGTCGGCGTGCCGCTTGCCGCGGCGATCGCGATCCAGGACATCCCCGAAGGCCTGGTGGTCGCAGTGGCGCTGCGCACCATCGCCTATGCGCCGTGGCAGGCGGTCGCCATCGCCGCACTCACCGGACTGGCCGAGCCGCTCGGCGCCATCGTCGGCGTCGCGCTCACCTCGGGATTCGCGCCGCTCTACCCGGCCGGGCTGGGTTTTGCCGCCGGCGCGATGATCTGGGTGGTGTCGCACGAAATCATTCCGGAAACCCATCGCAAGGGCCACGAACAGGCCGCCACGCTGGGCATCATCAGCGGCTTCGTCGTCATGATGATGCTGGATACCGCGCTGGGATAAGGCGTCAAGCCGACAAGCGCCGGGCACGGCTGAAGCGGTGCGCTGACCGGCGTTAGCGCAGCGACTCGGCGGGCTGTGACGTAGCCTGGTGAGTGGGCTGCGCCTGCTCCCCGAGCGCCAATGCGTAGATGCGCTGCAGGTCGTCTTCGCTGATGTCGACGAAGGTGTCGATCTGGGACAGCGCGTAGACCAGACTGCTGTGCGGAATCATGCTTTTTTCCGCAGGCATGACAACCGGTTGCGTGCGGCGATGCCAGCTTTGCGGATAGCGTCGCCAGGCGAACGGGTAGTTGAACAATACCGCCACGGTAACCAGCACGACGATATTCAGCAGCACCGGGCTGAACAGATAGCCATAGCCGAGCGCATGCACGGAATCACCCCCGAGGACGGCAAACAGCGCGGTCGCCCCGCCCGGCGGATGCAGGCAGCGCAGGCCGTACATGGCGGCGATCGACAGCGCCACCGCCAGCGAAGCCGCCAGCATCGGCTCGCCGCCGAACCAGCGCGCACAGGTGACGCCGACCAGCGCCGACACCAGATGGCCGCCCAGAACCGGCCACGGCTGCGACAGCGCCCCATGCGGCGCGGCGAACAGCAGTACGGCGGAGGCCCCCATCGAGGCGATGGCCAGCACGCCGCCATGCCCGTCGATCCAGAAATGGCTCGACCACAACACGGCGAGGATGCCGACGAGGCCACCGGCGGCTGAAATCCAGTGCTCGCGTTCCGAAACCGAGTAAGCCAGTTTGCGTACCATTATCGTGAATCCATTGAAGGGACGGAGTTAAAGACAAAAAAAGGCGTACAGGCCCTGAACCAGCAGGGCAGCGCATGCATCAAGCGTGGGGGTTTTCGCCCAGTCCTACCGGGCGCGAGGCCTCAACCCGTACTCCAGGCGCGCGGTCGCCGCATGCCGGCAATCTTGCAGGCCTGCTTCACGTAGCCATAGGGATAGAGTTCGAACAGCTTCTTCTGCGCATCCTTCCCCATACGTTCTGCCAGGTGCTTGATGACAAAACGGGCATCGGCGATGACCTGATGCTCGTCAAAGTAGTCGCGCATGAACCGGATCGTGTCCCAGTGGTCTTCGTTGAGCTGGATGTTCTCTTCCTGCGCCAAAGCTTGGGCCACGTCCTCGTTCCAGTCGCCGGGCTCAACCAGATACCCCTCGGCATCACGTTCGGGCATCAAGGCCGCGATATCAGGTACTTGATTCATGGCAGGCTCCTTGTCAGTTGTAGGAGAGGCTAGTTTAGGGATTTCTTATATATCCATCCAACGATTAATTTTGGTGTCTAATATCGAAAAACCCGATAGATGACCATGGACACCGAACTCGCCCGAACCTTTCTGATGGTGGCTGCCACCGGCAACTTCGTTGCGGCCGCCAGCCGGCTGCACGTGACTCAATCGACCGTCAGCGCGCGCATCCACACGCTGGAAACCACGCTGGGCGCGCGTCTGTTCCAGCGCGGCCGCAACGGTGCGGAGCTGACGCCTTCCGGCAAGCGCTTCCTGCGACATGCCAAACACCTGGTGCGCACGGTCGAGCAGGCGGTGCACGACGTCGGCCTGCCGCAGGGCTTTCACGATGTGCTGACGCTGTCGGGACGGATTGCATTGTGGGAAGGCTTTTTGCCGCACTGGGTGGCATGGATGCAGGAAGCGGCGCCGGACGTGTCGCTGCGTCTGGAAATCGGCTTCGAACCCGACATCATGCAGGGCCTGATCGAGGGCACAGTGGACATCGGCGTGATGTACACGCCGACCTCGCGCCCCGGCCTGGTGGTTGAACCGCTGTTCGACGAGACCCTGCTGCTGGTGACCAGCGATCTCAAACGCGGCTGGCCGGACGAAGGCTATATCCACATCGACTGGGGGCCGGAATTCCATGCCCAGTTCAGCGACCATTATCCCGATGCCCCACCGCCCACGCTGGTTGCCAACATCGGCTGGCTGGGCGTGCAGCAGCTTCTGACGTACGGCGGCAGCGGCTATTTTCCCCAGCGCCTGGTGCGGCGTTACATCGAGGCGGGGCAGCTGTGGCGCGTCCCCGATAGCCCGCAGTTCAAATTGCCAGCCTGGATGGTGTTTCCACGCGACAGCGACAGCAGCACGCTAAAAAATGCGCTCGACGGTCTGCGCACCCTGGCCCGTGACGAGCAGGCGCGCACCTGAAAAACTCCGGTCAGTCGCGCCCGCCCTTGTTCAACAGGCCCATGATCGACACCACCGGCTCCGCCAGATCGGCCAGCGTGTAGTGCCCGACATGCTCGAGGAAATGACGCTGGCCCTCGAACAGGATGTTTTTCAGGGTGCAGTTTTTCTTGATGACGCAGCTCGGGTCGTCGCAGTTGACCGGGGTCAGCGTCGCTTCCATCAATTCGATCACCGTGCGCAAATCGATGGTCTCCTTCGGCTGGCCAAGCTTGATCCCGCCGTGCTGGCCCCGGCTTGCGTGGATCAGGCCGGCGCCAGCCAGCTTGTGCACGATTTTCATGATATGACTGCGCGACACGTCGAATGTCTCGGCGATCTCCTGCACGGTTGACTGCCGATCTTCCGGCATCGACGCCAGATAAATCAGCACCCGAAAAGCATAGTCCGTATGTTTGGTGAGCCGCATGCGTCGATGTCCTTCAACCGTCTGCAGGCATTTTACTTGACCCCAATCATTAGATTCACCTAATATTCGAGTTCAAACATTCATCCAGTTTGTATGTTTGAATATTCCCCGAATGCCCAGGAGACATCATGCTATCTGCCGAAACGCTGGCAACCATCAAATCCACCGCGCCGCTGCTGGCCGAGCAGGGCAAGGCGATCACCGACCTGTTCTACTCCAAGCTGTTTGCGCAGCACCCGGAGCTGCAGCACATCTTCAACATGGCCAATCAGGCGCAGGGCGAGCAATCCCGCGCGCTGGCCGAGTCGGTGTTCATGTACGCCACCCACATCGACAAGCTGCAGAACCTGGGGCCCATGGTCAGCCGCATCGCCCACAAGCACGCCAGTCTGCAGGTCGCGCCCGAGCACTATCCGATCGTCGGCAAATATCTGCTGGAGGCCATCCAGGACCATCTGGGCCTGGAAGCAGACCATCCCGTGCTCGGCGCCTGGGCCGAGGCGTACGCTCAACTCGCCGGCATCTTCATCCAGACCGAGGAAGGCATCTACAGCCACAATGCCACGAAGCCCGGCGGTTGGCGCGGTTTTCGCCCGTTTGTCATCCGTGAGATCCGCGACGAAGCCAGCGGCATCAAGTCAGTCTATCTCCAAGCCGAGGACGGCAAACCCATCGCCGACTTCGAGCCGGGCCAGTATCTGGGCATCAAGGTCAGGGTGCCCGGCCATGAATACGACGAGATCCGCCAGTATTCGCTCTCGGACGCCCCTGGAAAAGATACCTACCGCATCACCGTCAAGGCCGAAAGCACGCCGCCCAGCCACGAAGGCAAGGTGTCGAATCATCTGCACGGCGCGCAGCCCGGCGACCAGGTGTGGGTACAGCCGCCGACAGGGGACTTCACCGTCAAGCATCCCGACCGGGAACTGGTTCTGATCGCGGGCGGGGTCGGCATCACGCCCTTGCTGAGCATGCTGCTGCACCGCATCGAAACCGGCGAGGACGTGTCCGATCTGGTGTTCATCCATTGCTGCCGCGATCCGGCGCATCACGTGATGGCGGGTGAGCTGCGCCAACTCAGCGCGCAGCATGGTTTCAGCTACTACGTCAGCTATGAAACCGGCAGCGGCGCCGACCACCAGGGCTATCTCGATCAGACGGTCCTGTCGCAATGGCTCACGCAGCCGGACGCCGAGGTGTATTTTTGCGGGCCCAAGCCGTTCATGGCCGCGCTCAACACCCAGCTTCTGCAGCTGGGCTTCCGGGATGAACAGTTGCATTACGAAGTCTTCGGCCCCAGCACCCGCTTGCTGACGCATTAAGCCATAGGGCGCTTGTCTTCAAGCGCCCGTCCTCAGGCCTTTCTGGCCACCATATCCACCAGCGCCGACATGCCGTGATGATGGCTGCCCTCGCTGATGACCGATTCGTGCTCTCGCAGATGCAGGATGTCCCAGTCGCCGAACCAGTCGCGCAGCAGATCGGCGGAATACAGATTGGCCGGATTGCCCGGCCCGCCGGTGGCGAATTCGATCTGCTTCGGCGTGTAGCCCTGCAGGATCAGCACGCCGCCCGACTTCAGCGTACGGCGGATGCCGGCGATGATGCGGTCGCGCTCGGGCGGCGGCGCAAACTGGATGAAGATGGCCGCGACCAGATCGTAGGCCGCCTCCGGCCAGGCCCAGTCGAGCACGTCGGCCTGCTCGGTCTCCAGCGTCACGCCCCGCTCGGCGGCGAGCTTGCGCGCCTTCTGCAGCGCCGCCGACGAGACGTCGATGGCATGCACCGAAGCGCCCTGCTCGGCCAGCCACACACCGTTGCGGCCCTCACCGTCGGCAACCGCCAGGGCCCGCATGCCGGGCCGAATCAGCGCCGCCTGGCTCGCCAGAAACACGTTCGGCGCGGTGCCGAAAATGTAATCGTCGGTCGCGTAGCGCGCATCCCAGAAGTCGGAACTCATGCTTATTTGGCGTTGGCGGCCAGCAGACGCTCCAATTGTGCAGCGGGCACCATGCCGGGCACGCGCTGGCCATTGGCGAAGAACAGGGTGGGCGTTCCGGAAACCTTCAGCTTGTTGCCCAGCGCAATGGTGGCGTCGACCGGGTTGGCGCACTTGCCATCGTTGTTCGGCACGGTGCCGCGGGTGATGTATTCGTCCCACGCCTTGTTGCGATCAGGTGCGCACCAGATCTGCTTCGATGCCTGCACCGCCTTGGGGTGCAGGCCTTCGATCGGATAGAGAAACGTGTAGACGGTGATGTTGTCGACCTTGGCGAGCTCGGCCTCGAACTTGCGGCAATAAGGGCAATCTACGTCGGAGAACACCACGAGCTTGCGCGCGCCATTGCCCTTGACCGTCTTCAACGCGTTGTTGAACGGCAGGCTGTCCCACTTGATGGCCTGCAAATGATTCAAACGCGTCTGCGTCAGGTTGTTACGGTTTTTCAGATCGATCACGTCGCCGGCGAACACGTATTGCGCCTTGGCGTCGACGTACACCAGCTGGCCGTCGAGATAGACCTCGAACAGTCCGCTGTAGGGGGTCTTCGTCACCGAGCTGATCGTCGCACCGGGAAACTGCTGTATCAGCGCCTTGCGGATGACAGACTCGTTGGCGTGCGCAGTCGCAGCGAACAACAGGGTGGCGGCCAGCGCAAGGCCGGAAAAACGCAGTGGAAATTTCATGGGGACTCCGGAAAAAACAATAAAAAATAAAAAAGGATCAGGACATGGCCCCACGGACCAGTGCCGCCTTCAACGGCGGCAAATGATCGACGAGACCCATCCCGGTATTGCGCAGCCAGGCGGCGCGCTCATCGGAAAACAGATGATGCAGGCCGTGGGTCATCGCCTGCATGCGACGAACCGGCTCAGCGCGGGCGCGGGCGTAGCGTTGTAACACACGCACATCACCGCAATACGCTTGGCGATGCTGCGCCAGCACGCCGACCAGCGCTTCGGCATCGCCGAAGCCGAGGTTCACGCCCTGCCCCGCCAGCGGATGCACGCCATGTGCCGCGTCGCCGACCAGTGCCACGCCGGGCGCCACAACCGAATCCACCCGGACCAGGCGCAGCGGAAACGCCGCCGCCGGGGTGAGCAGGCGCAAGGCCCCGAGCCGGTCGTGGCCCGCCGCCTGCACTTTGGCCGCCAGCGCCGCGGCGTCCAGCGCAAGCAGTCCGTCCGCATAAACAGACTGGGTTGACCAGACCATCGACAGGCGGTTCCCCGTTAAAGGCAACCACGCCAGGATGTCGCTGTCGAAAAACCACTGGAATGCGGTGCCGCGATGGGCTTGCTCGCATTCGAAATTGGCGACCACACCGCTCTGGCCGTAGGGCGTCGCCGTCGAGGCGAGGCCTGCCCATTCGCGGATGCGCGAGGCGGCGCCATCGGCACCGACGACCAATTCAGCCGCGAGCACTGATCCGTCGTCCAGCCCGATCTGTGTAAAGGGCTCGCCGTATTCAAGCGACACGATCGACGCCGGGCAATGCAGCGCCGCGTTGCCGTCCGCCTGCAGCGCCTGCCACAGTGCATGCTGCAAGCGCCCGCTTTCGACAATGCTGGCCAGATGCGACACCCCTGATTCATAGGCGTCGAGCCTGATCGCGCCGCGGGCGTCGCCCGCCACGTCCATGCGGAACACCGGCTGGATGCGGCTCGCGTCCATGCGCTGCCAAGCGCCGAGATGTTCGAGAAAGCGCTGGCTGGCAGGGCTGATGGCGTAGATGCGGGTGTCCCAGATTTCGTCCGGAACATGGGGAGGCTGGCGCTCGATCAACGCCACCCGCAATCCCTGCCGTCCGAGCGCCAGTGCGGCAGCGGCCCCCACCAGCCCGGCGCCGACGATGACGACCTGATAGCGTTCGGCGCTCATCCACGGGCCCCGAAAATCATGCGCCGCGCAACAAAACGTTTCAGCGGCGGCAGCACTTCCAGCGCCAACAGGCCCAGCCCGCGCGCGTGACGCAAGGGCGCGATGTCATTGGAGAACACGCGCACCAGAAAATCAGTGAAGCCGACGCCGCCCAGCACGTCGACGCGCCGCCCGCGCGCATAAGCACGCAACATGGCCACGCTGCCGATCTCGTTCGCTGGCGCATCCCGGTGCTGGATTGATTCATGCGGCGTTTCACCGCGCTGATTCAATTCTTGCGGCGTTTCACCGCGCTGGTTTAATTCATGCGGCGTTTCGCCGCGCTCATTTAATTTATGCGGCGTTTCGCCGCATAACGCAGCCAGTTCCCAGGCATCGCGCAGGCCGATGTTGAACCCCTGCCCCGCGACCGGGTGCAGGGTCTGCGCGGCGTTGCCGATGCGCACCACGCGGTCGGCCGCTTCGCTGCCGGTCCAGGCGAGTTTCAGCGGGAAGGTCTTGCGCGGGCTGGCTTGAAGGAACAGCCCCTGACGTCCACCAAAGTGTCTGTACAGCGCCGCGAGAAATGCATCATCCGGCAGCGCGGCAATGCGCTGGGCATCCGCACTGCTCGCGGTCCACACCAGCGCATAGCGGTCCCCTTTCGGAAGCAACGCCGCCGGCCCTTCCGGGGTGAAGCGCTCGAACGCCTGGTTGCCATGCGGAAGCTCGGTCTGCACTTCGCACACCACGGCCATCTGGTCGTAGTCGCGCTCGAATTTGGGCGCAGGGGCCGCGTCGCCGCGACCGCCGTCGGCCACCACCACCAGCGGCGCGGCCAGCGCACGGCCATCCGCCGTGTGCACAGTGGCGCAGGCGGAATCGGATTCGATGCGTTCCACCGCCACGCCGTATTCGACGTCGACGCGGGATTCAGCCAGCGCCTGTTTCAGCGCCGCAGTCAGCACAGCATAAGGCAGCACATAACCCAAAGCCGGCACAGCGACGTCCTCTGCCGCCAGCCGCGCCACGCCGAGCGCGCCGCGCTGCGAAATATGGATGCGCGTGATCGGGGTAACGTCGTCGAGCTGGTCCCACACGCCGAGGCGTTCGAGGATCAGGCGCGAGCCGTGCGACAGCGCCAGGGTGCGCGTATCGGCACCGGCGTCGGCCGGCTGCGCCTCAAGCACAGGCGCAGCGATGCCCTGCTGCTGCATTGCCAGCGCGCACACCGCGCCGACCGGGCCGGCGCCGACGATCAGCACGCTGCTCACCCGTTCATCCACGCTTCGATCTCACCCACGGTTTTGGGTGGGGTGGTCAGAACTTCGCAGCCGGATTCGGTCACCACCACATCGTCCTCGATGCGGATGCCGATGTTCCAGAAGGCCTCGGGCACGTCGTCCGCCGGACGGATATACAGGCCAGGTTCGACAGTCAGCGTCATCCCGGTCGCCAGCGGCCGCCACTCGCCGGCGAGCTTGTATTCGCCGGCGTCGTGCACGTCCATGCCGAGCCAGTGGCCGGTGCGGTGCATGTAGAAGCGGTTGTAGGCATTCGATTCGATCAGGCCGTCGACCTCGCCGTGGAGCAGGCCGAGGTCGACCATGCCCTGCGTCAGCACGCGCACCGCCGCCTCGTGCGGGGCGTTCCAGTGGCTGCCCGGGCGCACCGCGGCGATGGCTTCCACCTGCGCGGCCAGCACCAGTTCGTAGGCGTCCTTCTGCGCCGCGGAAAAGCGGCCGTTCACCGGAAAGGTGCGGGTGATGTCGGCCGCATAGCTGCCGAACTCGGCGGCGGCGTCGATCAGCAGCAGGTCGCCGTCCTTGAGCGGCTTGTTGTTGAAGACGTAGTGCAGCACGCAGGCGTTGGCGCCGCTGGCGACGATGGAGGTATAGGCCGGCGCCTCGGCGCCGCCGCTGCGGAAGGCGCACAGCAACTCCGCCTCGATCTCGTATTCGTGGCGCCCCGGCCGGGTGGCGCGCATGGCGGCGCGATGCGCGCCGGTGGATATCTCGGCGGCGCGGCGCATCAGGGCCAGTTCGTGAGCATCCTTGATGAGACGCATCTCGTCGAGCGCATGCCGCACGTCGATGATCTCGCCCGGCGCGACAATGCCCTGCCGAGTCTTCGTGCGCACCGCGTTGAGCCAGCCGATCACACGTGTGTCCCACGCCGGGTCCTGCCCCACTGCGTAGGCCAGCCGCGCGCGGTTTCCCATCAGCTCGGGCAATCTGGCATCGAGTTCAGTGACCGAATAGGCGGCGTCGAAACCGAATTGTTCCTGCGCCGCCGCCGGGCCATGGCGGAAGCCGTCCCATATCTCGCGCGTCTCATCCTTGTCGCGGCAGAACAGGATCGATTGCGGCTCTGCGCCCCCCACAAGCACCACCACCGCCTCGGGTTCGGCGAAGCCGGTCAGCCAGTAGAAATAGCTGTCGTGCCGGTAGGGATAGTGGGTGTCGCGGTTGCGCGGCACCTCTGGGGCGGTGGCGACGATGGCGATGCCATCGCCGAGGGCGGCGGCGAGCCGCGCGCGGCGATCGGCGTGAATAGAGGCATCAAACATGGGTGCGCAGGCTTTCGTCGAGTTGTTGCAAACGTTCGGGTGTACCCACATCGACCCAGCGGCCACCGAAATGTTCGCCGCTGATCCGCCTGGCATTGATCGCCAGCCGCAGCAACGGTGCCAGCGGCGCCTTTTCGCCTGCCGGGGTGTGGGCGAACAGCGCGCGGTGATAGACGCCGATGCCGGAGAAGGTGAAGCGTGCTGGGTGCGGAGTGAGGAGCATGTCGGCGTTCGTCACCCGCCCGCCGTCGAGCACGAAATCGCCTTGCGGATGATGCGGCGGATTGTCGACCAGCACCAGATGCGCCTGGTCGTGCCCCGCAGCGAGCCGCGCCATCGGTTCGGCCAGACGGCTGAAATCGTATTCGCAGTAGATGTCGCCGTTCACCACGGGAAAGACGTCGCCTTCAATCAGCGGCAGCGCGGTGGCGATGCCGCCCGCGGTTTCCAGCGCACTGACTTCACGCGAATACTCGATAGCCACACCGAGCCCGGCGCCATCTCCCAGCGCGGCTTCGATCTGCTGGCCGAGGTGGGCGTGGTTGATGACGATATGGGTGAATCCCGCCGCGCGCAGGCGTTCGATATGCCAGACGATCAGCGGCTTGCCGCCGACCGCCAGCAGGGGCTTGGGCGTTCGGTCGGTGAGCGGGCGCATGCGCTCGCCGCGTCCGGCCGCCAAGATCATCGCCGTGACGCTGCTCAAAATGTATACCCCACCTGCGGCTGCTTGTCCTGCAGCGCATCCAGCAAAAACAGCAGCGGCTTCAGCTCGTCATAGCGCTCGCACACCTTGCGCAGGTAATGCATCACCAGTGGCATGTCCTTGAGATAGCCATCCTTGCCGTCGCGGTGATACAGCCGGGCGAAAATGCCGAGCACCTTGATGTGGCGCTGTGCGCCCATCCATTCGAAGTCGCGCCAGAATTCGCCGAAATCCTCGGGCACCGGCAGGCGGGCGGCGCGCGCCTTTTCCCAGTAGCGGATCACCCAGTCGAGCTGCAACTCCTCGTCCCACTGGATGTAGGCATCGCGGTAGATCGAGGCGAGGTCATAGGTAATCGGGCCGTAGACAGCGTCCTGGAAGTCGAGGATGCCGGGATTGGGATCGGACACCATCAGATTGCGAGAATGCCAGTCGCGGTGCACGTAGACCTGCGGCTGGGCCAGATTGTTGACGAGCAGGCGCTCGAATACGGTATTGAGAATGGCTGTCTGCTCATCCGTCATGGTCACGCCAAGGTGCTTCGCCACATACCACTCGGGGAACAGCATCAGTTCGCGGGTCAGCAGCGCACGATCGTATTCCGGCAGCACGCCGGGGCGGCTCGCCTGCTGGATGCGGATCAGGGCGTCGTTCGACGCCAGATAAAGCTCGCGCGCGACGGCTTGATTGAACGCTGCTTCGGCGAGGGCGGACAGATAGGTGGTATTGCCCAGATCGGTCAGCAGCAGGAAGCCCTGCTCTATATCCTGTGCCAGCACTTTCGGCACATGCACGCCGGCGTCGCCGAACAGCCGGGCGACGGCGATAAACGGCCGGCAATCCTCATGCGCCGGCGGCGCGTCCATCACGATATAATCGCGGCCTTTGGCAGTGACGCTAAAATAACGGCGAAAGCTGGCGTCCGCCGACGCCGGGGCGATGTCCAGCGACTCCCCCCCCAGCTGTCGGGCGGCCCAGTCCTTTAATGCTTGCAAACGTTCCACTGCTGTGCGGCTCCGAATAACGCTATTCCAAATAACCTTGGCCCGGATTTTACATCGCTTGTCCACCTTGCCCGGCTTTACGCTCGTTGCGCTGTTGCTGACCGTCCATACTGCGGCCGCGGACGGGTTCGCACTGAAAAAGGACGTCGAGTTGGGCGGCTCGGCCGTGGCGGGCAAGGAAGGGCCGCTGTTCGTGACCGCCGACCGCATCGAATCGACTGCGCCCTACATTATCGAAGCCAGCGGCCACGTGGAGGCCCGCCAGGCCGGGCACAACTTCTACGCCGACTGGCTACGCTACGACACCTCGGCAAGCCTGGTGGAGGCGCGCGGCCAGGTCAGGCTGGAACAGCCCGCTTTGCTGGTGAGCGGCGATTCGCTCCGGCTCAATATCAACGATTACAGCGGCGAGCTCACCCAGCCCGTTTATCGGCTGACGGCCCAGCCCGGACGCGGCGATGCCGAGCGTATCGACTTCATCGACGAAAACCATTTCAAGCTTGAGGACGCCACCTATACCACCTGCCCGGTCGACAACGACGACTGGTTCCTCAAGGTGCGCGACCTCGACATCGACAAGGCCCGCAATGTCGGCACTGCGCGCAACGCCTCGCTGCATTTCCTCGGCGTGCCCATCCTGTATACGCCGTGGATGAACTTTTCGCTCAACAACGAACGTAAGACCGGCGTGCTGGCGCCGACCATCGGCACCACCGAGCGCAGTGGCTTCGACATCTTGGTGCCGTACTACCTCAACCTCGCACCCAATTACGACGCCACGCTGTACCCCCGTCTGCTGTCCAAGCGAGGCGTTCAACTGGGCGGCGAATTTCGCTACCTGCTGAACGACGTCCGCGGCGAGAACCGAGTCGAATACCTGCCCAACGACAGCGAGGCCGACCGTTCGCGCTGGAGCGTCGCACTGAGAAACGAATACAGCCTGAACGCGAACACCCAGGCCGGCATGCTGTTCAACCGCGTATCCGACGACGACTATTTTCGCGACCTGTCCAACCTGATATCCATCACGTCCCTGAGCCACCTCAACCGCGAAGCCTGGGTGGCCACGCAGCACGCAAACTGGAATGCCGAGTTGCGTGCGCAAAGCTTCCAGACCCTGCAGGACTCCACTGCCGCGCCCATTCTCGAACCCTATGCGCGGCTGCCGCACGCCCGTCTGGGCGTGGCGCAAACCTTTGGCAACGGCCTGGAATTCAGGATGGAAAGTGAAGCCACCCACTTCGCCCATCCCACCCTGACCGAAGGCACCCGGGTGCTGGCCTACCCCACGCTGCGCCTGCCGCTCACCAACTCGTTCGGCTTCCTTACCCCGCAAATCGGCTGGCACAGCAGCTATTACGCGCTGGACGACAGCGTCGCCGAGCAGCGCATCACGCGCAACGTGCCGATTTTCAGCCTCGACAGCGGCGTCACCTTCGATCGCCCCTTCCGCTTCGCTGGCCAGGATTACGAACAAACGCTGGAGCCTCGCGTCTACTATGTATTCGCGCCGTTTCGCGACCAGGACGCGATCCCTGTATTCGACACCGCGCCGCTGGATTTCAGCTACGCGCAGATGTTCACCGAGAACCAGTTCATCGGCGGCGACCGCGTCAACGATGCCAATCAGCTGACGGTTGCGGTCACCAGCCGCTTCGTCGAATCGGAAAGTGGACTGGAGCGCCTGCAGGTCACCCTCGGCCAGCGCTATTACTTCAGCGCGCAGCAGGTCACGCTGCCTGGCGTGGCGCCGCGCACCAGCAACGCCACCGATCTGCTCGCCGCCGTCAGCGGACAGATCACGCGCGACTGGCGCATCGATACCGCGTGGCAATTCGATACGCAAAACGGCACCACCATCCGCCAGAATCTCGGCGCATCCTACCGCCCCGGCCCCGGCCGCGTGGTGAACTTTGGCTATCGTTTCATCGACCAGACCACCGAACAAATCGATCTGTCCGCGCAGTGGCCGCTCGGCAAGCGCTGGTACGGCATGTTTCGTTACAACTACTCGTTCCAGGACGACAAACTGGTCGAAGGCCTGGCGGGACTTGAATACAATGGCGGATGCTGGGTGTTGCGCGGCGTGTTCCAGCGCCTCGCAACCAAGGAGGACCAGTCTACCGATGCGTTTTTCATCCAGCTCGAGTTGAACGGAATGGGGCGCCTCGGCTCCAATCCGCTCGACGTTTTGAAACATAGTGTTCCCGGATACAGGCCTAGCAATGACATTTTTCAAACGCCCTGAATGGCGCCGTCCTCATTGGATGCTGGCGCTGCTGATTGCCGCATCGACCCTGTTGCCGGCGCACGCCGCTGTGCAGCCGCTCGACCATATCGTCGCCATCGTCAACGATGAAATCATTACGCGCCAGGAGCTTGCCAAGCGCTATCAGGAAGTGGTGCAGAACCTGTCGCGACAGAACACTCCGCTCCCCCCGCGCGAGGTGCTGGAAAAGCAGCTGCTCGAACGCATGATCACCGAACTGGCGCTGCAGCAGCATGCACGCACCACCGGCGTGCGGGTCGACCCGGCGCAGGTCGAACGTGCGCTGCAACGCATTGCCGCACAAAACAAGATCGACATGGCCGGCCTTGCGGATGCACTCGAGAAGACCGGTCAAAGCATGGACAGCATGCGCATCACCATCCGCAATGAACTCCTGATTGCCCGCGCCCGCGAGCGCGACGTCGACAACCGCATTTCCGTCAGCGATGCCGAAATCGAGGGTTACCTGCAAACGCAGGTGCAGCAGGGCGTGGAGACGGAGTACAACTTCGCCCACATTCTCGTCACCGTACCGGAAAACGCCTCGCCCGAGCTGATCCAGGCACGTCGCGCGCGCGCCGAGGACATCCTCGCCCAGCTCACAACGGGGGCTGATTTCGCCCAACTGTCCGCCAGCCATTCCGACGCCCCCAACGCCATGCAGGGCGGCGCCTTCGGCTGGCGCGCGAGCGGCAAGTTGCCGACGCTGTTCGCAGAGGCCTTGAAACCGCTGCAGCCCGGCCAGGTCAGCCCCTTGCTGAAAAGCAGCAACGGCTTCCATATTCTCAAGCTCAACGACAAACGCGGGCTCGACGCCACCCTCAGCGTGACCCAGACGCACGCACGTCACATCCTTATCAAGACCAACGAACTCACCTCGGAGTCCGACGCCCGCAATCGCCTGCTGCAGCTGAAAGAGCGTATCGACAACGGGGTGAAATTCGACGAGCTCGCACGCCTGCACTCCGAGGATGCCAGCGCTTCCAAGGGCGGCGACCTCGGCTGGATCAACCCCGGCGACACCGTGCCCGACTTCGAGAAGGCGATGAACGCCCTGCAGCCCGGCGAGGTCAGCGCCCCCATCCAGTCGCCCTTCGGCTTGCACCTGATCCAGGTGCTGGAACGCCGCGAGCAGGATGTCACACAGGAACGGCAAAAACTGATGGCGCGCCAGGCCATCCGCGAGCGCAAGGCAGAAGAAGCCTTCCAGGACTGGGTGCGGCAGATTCGCGATTCGGCCTACGTCGAGCTGCGTCCGATCGATTGATCCCCGTGGGTGAGTGAAGCCGTGACTACGCCTGTCCTCGCCCTCACCGCCGGAGAGCCCGCCGGCATCGGCCCCGACCTCTGCATCGCGCTGTCGCAGCAGGCGCTGCCATGCCGCCTGTCGGTGCTCGGCGATATCGAGGTGCTGCGGGCCCGAGCCGTCCAGCTCGGCATCGCGGTCGAGTTCATCACCACCGACGCCATCCCTGCGCATCGGGCCGGTTCACTGCACGTGCGCCACATCCCGGTCGCCGCGCCCGTCACCGCAGGCGTGCTCGACGCCGGCAACAGCGCCCACGTGTTGGCCCTGCTCGACGCCGCGATCGAGGGCTGTCTGAATGGCTCCTACCACGCCGTCGTCACCGCACCGGTGCACAAGGGCGTCATCAACGACGCCGGCTTTGCCTTCACCGGTCATACCGAATACCTGGCCGACCACAGTGGCACGAAGCGGGTCGTGATGATGCTCGCCGGCGGCGGCCTGCGCGTCGCGCTCGCCACCACCCACCTGCCCTTGCGCGAGGTGGCCGATGCCATCACCGCCGAGTTGCTCGATGAGGTCATCCGCATCCTGCACGCCGATCTGCAACGCAAATTCGGCATTGCCCAGCCGCGCATCATGGTGGCCGGCCTCAACCCCCACGCCGGCGAGTCCGGCCATCTGGGACGCGAGGAAATCGACCTGATCGAACCCGCGCTCGAGCGTCTGCGCAGCGATGGCATGCATCTGGTGGGTCCGCTGCCCGCCGACACCCTGTTCTCGCGCATCCGCCACGTTCCCTGCGACGCCGTGCTGGCGATGTATCACGACCAGGGGCTGCCGGTGCTCAAGTACGCCAGCTTCGGCGCCGGCGTGAACATCACACTCGGGCTGCCCTTCATCCGGACCTCGGTCGACCACGGCACCGCGCTCGACCTCGCCGGCACGGGGCGTGCGGAAGTGGGCAGCCTGATGACGGCAATCGAGGTGGCGATGGACATGGTGGCACAGCAGGGGCCCGGCGCAAGCCGCTAGCATGCATACCCCGCGCAAGCGCTTCGGCCAGAACTTCCTCATCGACGACGGCATCATCCATGCCATCGTCAACGCCATTCATCCGCAGGTCGGGGAAACCGTCGTCGAAATCGGCCCCGGTCTCGGCGCACTGACCCGCCCCCTGCTCGAACGCCTGCCGCATCTGCATGCTGTCGAACTCGATCGCGACATCGTCGCGCGCCTGCAAAGAACCTGGCCGTCCGAGCGGCTGACCGTACACAGCTGCGACGCCATGAAGTTCGATTTCGGTTCACTGGGCCACGACCTGCGCATCATCGGCAACCTGCCCTACAACATTTCGACGCCGCTGTTGTTTCATCTGATGGAGTTTGCCGCGCACATCCGCGACATGACCTTCATGCTACAGAAGGAAGTCGTCGAACGCATGGTCGCCGAACCCTCCAGCGGCGATTACGGACGGCTGTCGATCATGCTGCAGCGCCGCTTTCACCTGGAATGGCTGCTCGACGTGCCGCCCACCGCCTTCAACCCACCGCCCAAGGTCGACTCGGCGGTGGTGCGGCTGATTCCAAAAACCCCGGCTGAAATCGTCGCGCTCGACGAGGCGCTGTTTGCACGCGTGGTCGCTGCCGCGTTTTCGCAGCGCCGCAAGACGCTGAGAAACACGCTGGGCAGCCTGATGAAGCCGGAAGACTTCGCGGCGATCGGCATCGACGCCGGCAAGCGTGCGGAGAATCTTGCCGTCGCCGATTACGAGGCCATCACCCGGCATCTGAGCAGTCTGCAATCCAGGAGTTGAAAATGATCGAGAACCAGGAACGTTTCAGTCGAACGATGGCATTGTTCGATGCCGCCAATGCGCAAGACCCCAATCTGGACGAAGGCCAGCCGAAGGAACTGCTTTACGCCCAGCGCATGTCGGACATGATCGCCCGCTTTGCGCCGGAGGCGTCCGAAGCGTCACAGCTGGCGGTGCGCGCCCAGCACATCCAGCGCTGGAAGGTGCCACGCAACACCTACCCGATGACCAAGGAAGGCTATCACGCATGGCGTACCGGGCTTTACTCGTTCCAGGCAGACACCGCAGGCGAACTGATGCGCGAGGCGGGCTATGACGATGCGATGATCGAACGCGTCAAGAAGGCAGTGGGCAAGCGCGGCATCAAGAGCAATCCGGAAACGCAGATGCTGGAGGATATCGCCGGCCTGGTCTTCATCGAGCACTACATGCTGGCCTTTGCGCAAAGCAAGCCCGAGTACGACGAAGCGAAGTGGCTTGAGATCATCCGCAAGACATGGAAGAAGATGTCAAAGAACGCCCAGGCCTTTGCCCTGTCCGGCAAGGTGAAGCTGCCGGAACCCTTGGTGCCGCTGATCACCAAGGCCATCAGTTGATCGCTGCGGCGCGGGCGGAGGTCTTCACTCCGCCCACTCCTTCACCCAGCCGGCGGTGCCCTTCTGGATGAATTCGATCGGGTAGCCGTCCGGATCCTCGATGAATGCGATGACCGTCGTGCCATGCGACATCGGCCCGGCCGGGCGCAATACCTTGCCGCCCTTCGCCGCGACCGCATCGCATGCGCTGTAGGCGTCGTCGACCTCGATGGCAATGTGTCCGTAGCCGCTGCCGACCTCGTATCTGTCCACGCCCCAGTTGTAGGTCAGTTCAAGCACCGCAGCCTTGTCTTCGCTGTCGTACCCGACGAAGGCGAGGGTGAACTTGCCGCCCGGGTAATCCTTGCGGCGCAGCAGCTTCATGCCGAGGACGTTCGTGTAGAAATCGATCGAGCGATCCAGATCGCCTACCCGCAACATGGTGTGAAGTAATCTCATGGTGCAATCCCTTCTGGCTTCGTTTGACGCATCCACATGCGGGCAGGGGCATCCCTCCAGCGGGTCGATCCCCCTGCGGGGGCCCCTCGCCCAACGCTTGCGGGCGCCGCCCGCAGCATGGTGTGCAGTATTCGCATGATTTCAGACCTGAAAAAGCGTGGTACTCATTTTGCGCAATTCCGCGCGTCGTGCAAGCGCATCGGGGCACAGCACGGCGACCTGCGCCCAGAAGCGCGGCGAATGGTCGAGGTGTACGAGGTGGGCGAGTTCGTGCGCAGCGACGTAGTCGATCAGCGTGAGCGGCGCCTGCACCAGCCGCCAGTTGAGCCGGATGTGGCCCCGCAGGGTGCAGCTGCCCCATTGCGTCTGTGCGTCGGACAGGGCGAAGCGGCTGGGCGCGCGCCCCAGTTTCTGCGCGATGCGTGCCAGCCGCCAGGCCAGCAGACGTTCGGCACGGGCCAGCAACCAGTCACGGATCAGCGCGCCGGTATCGGCATCCAGCGGGGCGTGCACACGCAGGCTGTCGCCATGACGCCGCACCTCGCTGAATAATGAAGGCCGGATGTCGAGCGTGAGGGCGCGGCCCAAATACTGCACCTCCTCCAAGGAAGCCTTCTCGGGTTGCGGCGCACGTTCCTGCATGCGGCCCCAGGCGCGGCGCAGCCAGTCATGCTGCTGCCGTACATAGGATTCGATTTCGGCGCGCGGCGTCCAACTCGGCGCATGAATGCGCACCTCGCAGGTGGTGACGGTCAGGCCCAGCGTGCGGCGGCGGCGCGAGCGCCGCAACTGATACGGGACGGCGGTGTCGCCGATCTGCAGGACACCGCTATTGGCGTGTGGCAGCAGGGGGCAGCCTCGCCATTTCGGTTTCGATCCAGGCCTCCACCGCGCGCGTGAGTTCGGCCGCGCTCTTGCCGGTGCTGTCGATCACCGGGCCGATGCGCACGGTGATGGTGCCGGGGCACTTGATGAAGGCGTTCTTCGGCCACACTTCGCCGGCGTTGTGCGCCACCGGCACGATGGGCGCGCCGGTTTCCGCCGCCAGCCAGCTGCCGCCGATGCCATAGCGGCCTTTTTCGCCGGGCGCAACGCGCGTGCCTTCGGGAAACACCAGCACCCAGAACCCCTGTGCGAGCTTTTCCTTGCCCTGTTTGACGATCTGCTTCAGCGCCTCGCGCCCCGCGCCTCGATCGATGGCGATAGGCGAGAGCATGCGGAATGCCCAGCCAAAGAACGGCACCTTGAGCAACTCCTGCTTGATGACCGGCGAGACGGGCGGAAACAGGAACAGAAACGCGACGGTTTCCCACGCCGACTGATGCTTGGCGAGGATGATGGCCGGTTGGTTCGGCAGGTTTTCCCGCCCTTCCACGACATAACGGATGCCGAGCACCCAACTCGCCAGCTTGATCACAAGATGGTTGTAGCCGGTGATCAGCCGATAGCGCGCGTGCGCCGAAAACGGGAAGCTGAAGAGCGCAACCACGCTGAAAAAGATCGTCAGCGCGGTTTGCAACACCGCGAAAACCAGCGAGCGGATCAGGTTCATGCCGCAACCTTGAGCAGGTATTCGACGGCCTCGCTCAAATCGGCAAAAACCGGGGTGTTTTCAGGCAGTCCGCCCGCCGCCAGGGTTTTTTCGCCCTTGCCGGTTTTGACCAGAAACGGGCTCGCTCCTACGCTCGCCGCCGCCAGCAGGTCGCGCAGTGAATCGCCGATCGCAGGCACGTCCTGCAGGTCGCGGCCGTAACGCGCGGCAATCTCGTCGAACAGCCCCGGCTTCGGCTTGCGGCAGCCGCAGTCCATGTCGGCAGAGTGCGGGCAATAAAACACCGCCTCGATGCGTCCGCCCGCCTGCGCCACCGCCTTGTGCATCTTGGCGTGAATGGCGTTCAGCGTCGCCATCTCGAACAGCCCGCGCGCCAGCCCGGACTGATTGGTGGCCACCACCACGCGCCAGCCCTCGCGCGTCAGCCGCGCGATCGCTTCCAGGCTGCCGGGAATGGGCTTCCATTCTTCCGGAGTCTTGATGAACTGGGCGGAGCCGAAATTGATGACGCCGTCGCGATCGAGAATGATGAGCTTCATAGGTGAAATATTACGCCGCCAGACGCGACAAGTCCGCCACCTTGTTCATGGTCTGGTGCAGCTGGTTCAGCAGCGCCAGGCGGTTGGCCTTCAGCACGGGATCGTCGGCGTTGACCATCACGCTGTCGAAGAAGGCATCGACCGGGGCCTTCAACGCGGCGAGCTTCTGCAGCGACGCTGTGTAGTCGCCGGCCTCGAAGGCGGCGTCGGCACGCGGTGCAATCTCGCCGAGCGCCTCGAACAGTGCCTTCTCCGCCGACTCGACGAAACGCGCCGGATCGGCCGTGGCGCCCACTTCGCCCTCAGCTTTCTTCAGGATATTGCCGACGCGCTTGTTTGCGGCAGCAAGCGCAGAGGCTTCGGGCAAATCTGCAAAGGCTCGTACCGCGGCGAGTCGTTTGGGAATATCGCCCAAGCGTTGAGGCCTCAGGCCAACGACTGCATCGACTTCCTGTGCCGAGTAGCCTTGTTCACGCAGCATCCCGGAAAGGCGCTCGAACATAAAAGTTGCGACTTGGCCCGTGACATCCTCGGAAAACCCACACCTCGTGGCCGCAAGTATCAACAGATCACTTAGCTCAGATGGTAGATCGCGTTCAATCAGAATGCGGATAATGCCTAGAGCATGGCGGCGCAGCGCGAACGGATCCTTATCGCCGGTGGGTTTTTCTCCAATTCCAAACATGCCAACCAGCGTTTCCAGCTTGTCAGCAAGCGCCACGCAAACGCCGACATCACTACGCGGCAGTTCGTCACCAGAAAAACGTGGCTTGTAGTGGTCTTCGATGGCCTCAGCGACCAGTACATCTTCCCTGTCGTGCAGGGCATAGTAGCGGCCCATGATGCCCTGCAACTCTGGAAACTCACCGACCATGTCGGTCAGCAAATCAGCTTTGGCCAGAAGAGCAGCACGATCCGCGAGTATGTGTAACTCTTCGCCACCTAGCCCGCGATTGGTTAATCCATATCCGATCTGACTTGCGATTCCTATCACACGCTCCGCCCGTTCTAGCTGGGTACCAAGCTTATTGTGATAAACCACTTTGGCCAGCCCGGGTATACGAGACTCCAGCGTCTTCTTGCGGTCCTGATCGTAGAAGAACTTGGCATCGGCCAGACGCGGACGCACCACGCGTTCGTTTCCCTGGATCACGGCCGACGCATCGTCGGGCGTGATGTTGGAGACAATCAGGAACTGGTTGGTCAGTTTGCCCGCCGCATCCAGCAGCGGGAAATATTTCTGGTTCGCCTTCATGGTGAGGATCAGGCATTCCTGCGGCACGTCGAGGAAAGCCTCCTCGAACTTGCCGACCAGCACATTGGGGCGCTCGACCAGCGCGGTCACTTCGTCCAGCAAAGCGTCATCCTCGATCGGCTTCAGGCCGAGCGGTGCAGCGGCAGCCTGCAACTGGCGGACGATCTCGGCGCGGCGCTCGGCGAAGCTTGCGATCACGGCGCCTTCGCTCTCCATTTGCAGGGCATAGCAGTCCGCGTTGGTGAGCATGACCGGGCTCACCCGCGCTTCGAAACGGTGCCCCTGCGTCATGCGGCCGGCCTCAAGGCCGAGCACCGAGATCGGCACGACGTCGGCGCCGTGCAGCGCGACCAGGCCATGTACCGGACGCACAAAGTTGACGCTGCTCCAGCCGTCTTCCAACTGGTAGGCCATCACTTTCGGGATAGGCAGCTTGGCCATCGCCGCTTCGAGCGCACGCTGCAGGCCGTCGGCGAGCGTCGTGCCGGGTGCGATGCTGTCGTGGAACAGCGCCTCGTTCTTGCCGTCCGCCGCCCGGCGCAACTGACCGACAGCGGATTCATCGGCGCCCAAGGCGGCCAGACGCTTGATGAGCGCGGGGGTGGCCTTGCCGTCCGCGTCGAGACCAACACTGACCGGCATCAGCTTGGTCGATACCGGCTTGTCGGCGGCACGCGTCAGCACACCGGCGACGTGTGCGCCAAGTCGACGCGGTGAAGCGAAATTCGTGACGGCAGCAGCCGCCTCGGCCAGCCCCTGAGCAACCAGGCTCTCGGCCAACGCGGCAGCAAAGCTCTCACCCAGTTTCTTCAGCGCCTTGGGCGGCAGTTCCTCGACGAACAATTCAACCAGCAAATTCTGAGCGCTCATGCAGCCGCCTTCTTTTCCGTCTGTTTTTCGATTTGCGCCAACACTTCGTTCGCCCACTCCTTGGGCGCCATCGGGAAACCCAGCCGCGCGCGGCTGTCGAGATAACTCTTCGCCACCGCCCGCGCCAGGTTACGGATACGGCCGATGTAGGCGGCGCGCTCGGTTACCGAAATCGCACCGCGCGCATCGAGCAGGTTGAAGGTGTGTGCGGCTTTCAATACCTGTTCATACGCCGGCAGCGCCAACTGCGCGACCATCAGTTCCTGCGCCTTCTTCTCGTGCGCGCCGAAAGCGGTCAACAGGAAATCGACGTCGCTGTGCTCGAAGTTGTAGGTTGATTGCTCGACTTCGTTCTGGTGATAGACGTCGCGGTAGGTCAGCCCCTCAGTCCAGACGAGGTCGTACACGCTTTCGACGCCCTGCAGGTACATGGCCAAGCGCTCCAGGCCGTAGGTGATTTCGCCGGTGATGGGCTTCACGTCGATGCCGCCGACCTGCTGGAAATAGGTGAACTGGGTGACTTCCATGCCGTTCAGCCACACCTCCCAGCCCAGGCCCCAGGCGCCGAGCGTGGGGTTCTCCCAGTCGTCCTCGACGAAACGCACATCGTTTTTCTTGAGGTCAAATCCCAGCGCTTCGAGCGAGCCGAGATACAGCTCGAGGATGTCGGCGGGCGCTGGCTTCAGCACCACCTGGAACTGGTAGTAATGCTGCAGTCGGTTGGGATTGTCGCCGTAGCGGCCGTCCTTGGGGCGGCGGCTCGGCTGCACGTAGGCCGCCTTCCACGGCTCGGGCCCAAGCGCACGCAAAAAGGTCGCGGTGTGCGAGGTGCCGGCGCCGACTTCCATGTCGTAGGGCTGCAAGAGCGCACAGCCGCGCTCGCCCCAGTAGCGCTGCAGGGTGAGGATGATGTCCTGAAAGGTGGGTTTCACGGCGGATTAGCGACAATCGGAGAAAGCCGCATTTTAACGTGGTTTACGTAATCGCCCTGGTTGGAAACCGCAGAATTGGGCAGAACGCCCCTTGATATTGCCTGGGTCTTATCGGGTGATGCTAAACAGCGATTACACCCTCTTCGTATATTGCAGTCTGGCCATAATCAGCAGAAAACCCGCAAACATCAGAATGAAGGTTTTTGGCTCAGGCACGCTCTGCACCGCAACAACATGAAATGTATAAAGCCCATTTACACCGTCGAAATTAACCAGATAGTCGGGAGGGGTCGTGTCGGCTAATTCAGTGAAAGTGTTGTAGTCGTAGGGCTCCGGCGTCATCACTCCCCAGAAGTACCCTGAAATATCCAGAGTCTCCCCGTCGAAACCACCCTCTACTTCCCACACGATCCCATTCTGAAAACCAGTGCATGACCAGTTGCCTCCATAAAAATTATCGTCATAGCAAACACCACTACTCCATTGGACATGTTGGCTAGATGGTGTGTATGAAAGCAGTGTGGCCATATCCAAGCTGAAGTCGGCGTAATCCGGCACATCGCTGATGATATTCAGATTGGAAAGCTGGAGCCGGCTAACATCCTGAACCCAGGGTGATTTCTGCTCGTCCAACTGAAACTGTCCTTGAATGGAGAAAGGAGTGAGTGGCCAGGTTAATGTCCAGTCATAGAGTTCAGGTTCTGGAATAGGCAATCCGGTATCGGGGTCAGTTAATCCAGGTTCCCACCAATTGTTATATGAGCGCTGACTTTCCCAACTCGGCACATAAGCACGAACCTCACTTTGTGTTGGGTCGATCTGAAAGGTCGTAGCCATGGCCTGGCCATACACAAACAGAACCAGGAGAGGAGCGGCTATGCGAAAAATCATTTTTTATTAGTCCCTGAATTGGTGCGTACAGGAATGCACCAAGCACCATCCATGCCGTCGGTCGCGCGGGAATAATTTTCCACATTTATTTCAATATCTTAAATATTGAAAATACTCGAATGCCTGTCCGTGTATGCACCTTAAACAAGCCAGTCTGTAAAAAAACCCGACATACCAGCCTCCATTCAAGCTAAGCAATGTTTCTCATAGGCAAGGCATGTTGGGTGCAAACCTAATCGCTTGTTGCCTCCAGCGCCTCGATCTCCCCCGACAACTCCAGCCACTCCCCCTCTTCAATCGCCAGTTCGTCAATGACGTGCTGAAGCTGCTTGCCGGTTTCGGTTATCTCCTCGACTGAAAGCGTCCCGCCCAGGCGTACTTCGAACGCGGTCTTTTCTGCCTGGAGCGCAGCCATGCTTTTGTCGAGCTTCTCCAGCTTCTGCTTGAGCGACTTGATCTTGCCCGAGGACACCGGCTTCTTCGCCGCAACCGGCACAGGTTCCGCCTTGACCACCGGCGCGCTAGTCACCTTACCGGCTTCCTTCAGGCTTTCCCTTACACGCTTCCCCTCCTCCAGCAAATAACGCTGGTAATCGTCCAGATCACCGTCGAACGGCTCCACCCCACCGCGCGTGACCAGCCAGAATTCGTCGCACACCGAACGCAGCAGGGCGCGGTCGTGGCTGACCAGCATGAGCGTGCCTTCGAATTCGTTCAAGGCCATCGCCAGCGCTTCGCGGGTGGCCAGATCCAGGTGGTTGGTCGGCTCGTCGAGCAGCAGCAGATTCGGCCGCTGCCACACGATCATGCACAGCACCAGGCGCGCCTTCTCGCCGCCGCTCATGGTGCCGACGGCCTGCTTGACCATGTCGCCGCTGAAGTTGAAGGTGCCGAGGAAATTGCGCAGGTCCTGCTCGCGGCTGCTGAACTGGCCGGCGCCGCCATTCGCAATGGTGTCGCGAGCGAGCCGGATCATGTGTTCCAGCGGTGTATCCAGGGGGCGCAGCACGTCGAGTTCCTGCTGCGCGAAGTAGCCGATGTTGAGGCCCTTGCCTTCGGTCACGGTGCCGGCGACGACCGGCAGGGTGCGCGCGACCGTTTTGACCAGCGTCGACTTGCCCTGGCCGTTGGCGCCAAGGATGCCGATGCGCTGCCCGGCGAACACCGATTTGCTGACGTGCTGCACGATCACGGTCGGCGCCGTGCCGGCCGGCGCATCCGGCGGCGGTGGGTAACCGAAGCTGGCGTCGTCGATGGTCAGCATGGGGTTGGGCAGATTGAGCGGCTCCTTGAACTCGAAGGTGAAGTCCGCGCTCGCCAGCATCGGCGCCAGGCGCTCCATGCGGTCCAGCGCCTTGACCCGGCTTTGCGCCTGCTTGGCCTTGCTGGCCTTGGCCTTGAAGCGGTTGATGAATTCCTGCAGGTGGGCGATTTTGTCCTGCTGGCGGGCAAACGCAGCCTGCTGCAGCGCCATCTGCTCGGCGCGCATGTCCTCGAAAGTGCTGTAGTTGCCGCCGTAGCGGGTGAGCTGGCCGTTTTCGATATGGATCGTGACTTGGGTGACGGCATCGAGAAATTCGCGGTCGTGGCTGATCACCAGCATGGTGCCTGGGTATTTCTTGAGCCAGGCTTCCAGCCACACCAGCGCGTCCAGATCGAGGTGGTTGGTCGGCTCGTCGAGCAGCAGCAAATCGGACGGGCACATCAGCGCGCGGGCCAACTGGAGTCTCATGCGCCAGCCGCCGGAAAAGCTGTTGACCGGCTGGTTCAGCTCGCGCACCTGAAAGCCCAGGCCGAGGATCAGCGCCTGCGCGCGCGACTGCGCGTCGTGGGCGCCGGCATCGTGCAGCGCCATGTAGGCGTGGGCCATGCGCTCGCCGTCGTCGCTTTCCTCGGCGGCGGTGACCTCGGCCTGCGCCGCAGCCAGCAGGGTGTCGCCGGCGATGACGAAGTCGGTGGCAGACTCGTCCGTCTCCGGCATATCCTGCGCCACCTGCGCCATGCGCCACTGCGACGGCATGGAAAAGTCGCCCTTGTCCTCGTGCAGGGTCCCGTTGATGAGCGCGAACAGGCTGGACTTGCCGGCGCCGTTGCGGCCGACGAGACCGACCTTTTCGCCGGGGTTGATCGACACCGAGGCGTTGTCGAGCAGGACCTTGGCGCTACGCCTGAGGCTGAGATTCTTGAGGATGATCATGCAGAAGATGCGGCGCGCAGGACACGCCCCGCCCAAATCGAAAGCCGGATTCTACCCTGTTGTTTCATTCCGGCCTGCTCAGGGTGCGGCTGTTTGCCGCTTCGACACGGGGTGACGGTTTTCCGTCAACCCGTGCAACAAAGCCTAGCGCCCCTTTCAAGCCTGTACCAGCAAGCTGTTGTTTTGTTGGCGCTTATTTCCAGCATCCCCACCCGCATCCGACTGGCACAGGCGTTGCAAGTAAACAGGCAAGCAACCCCTCCAAGGAGATCATCATGAAACTTCAATTCGGCCAAAATCAACTGGTTCTCGAACTCAGCTCGTCTCCCTTTGCCTGGTTTCACGGCCAGACCGAGCGCATGAGTCTGACCAGCCTGTCGCTGATGTTCGTGCAGTTCTCCCTGTTTGCCCGCCAGCCGGCCGCCTGATGCAAGTAGGTCGAGCCACCAGCGTGAGCCTGAGCTTGTCCCGCTCGCCGCTGGGTTTCTTCAGCGGCAGCACCTGCCGCATGTCGATGTTCAGCCTGACGCTGCTGTTCATCGAATTCCGGGTATTGCGACGCATCCCCGCGCAGTGCGCCTGACCTAGCGACGCATCTCCAGCACGGCCTCCAGGCCGCCTGTCGCACGATTCCTGAGCGTTACTTTCCAGCCGTTTGTTTCCGCCAGCTGGCGCACGATCGCCAGCCCCAACCCGGTTCCTCCCGTAGCCTGCGAGCGCGAAGCTTCCAGCCGGTAAAACGGCCTGAACACCTTTTCCAGCTGATCACCCGGAATGCCCTCACCGGCATCGCGCACGACCACCCTCGCCTGCTTGTCCGCACATTCCAGCGCCAGTTCGACCGGCGTGCCGCCGCCATAACGCTGGGCGTTCTGGATCAGGTTCGTAACGATTTGCCGCACCGCCAGGCGTCCGGCCTCGACCTCGCAGGACGCTGCACCCGGCCACGGCAGATTCGCATCGGCTGCCGCCTCTTCCAGTAGCCCCGCAAGATCGAAGCGCGTCTTCTGCTCCGGCTGGGTGGTGCGCGCCAGTTCCAGGTAGCCTGAAATGAGCTTGTTCATGTCAGCCAGATCGGCCACCGCGCGGTCGATGCGTGCCGGGCTGGGCGCGTCGCGCAGCATTTCCAGATTGAGCTGCAGACGCGTCATCGGGGTGCGCAGGTCATGCGAAATCCCCGCCAGCAGGGTGGTACGGTTATCCAGCAGGTCGCGCACCTCGGCCGCCATGATATTGAAGCGGCGTGCCAGTTCGGCGAGCTCGGCGGGGCCGGTTTCCGGCAGGGGCTCGGGCAGCTCGCCCGCGCCCACCTGGCTGGCCGCCGCTGCCGCGCGCGCCAGCGGCACCGTGATGCGTCGCACCAGAAAAAGGGCGGTCAGCAGGCTGAGAAACGCGCCTACCGCGACGACCGCGATGGCCGCCAGTGGCGGCTTGACGGCATAGCGGGCGGGAAAGAAGCCCGCATGCAGATCGTGCCCGCCCACCGGGATATCCAGCCACGCCGCCATGGTGCCCGGCACCCCGCGCAGAACGATATCGTCGCCCACACGCCGGCTCAGCGCCGCCTCGATCTGGCTGCGGAAGGCAAAATGCGGTGCATCCGCCGTGGCCCCAACGTCGAGAGTGGTCAGGCGTAGCCCGTGACGGCGCGCCAGTTCGCGTTCGAACGCCGCGCGCGTCTCGGGCGGCAGTTCAACCCAGGTCTGCGCCGACAACACGATCAGGCCGGCCAGATCGTCGGCCGAGCGCTCCGCCACCGGTACGATCAGGGTGCGGGTCACCACCCAGAACGCCGCCACCTGGAACACGATGAAGGCGAGCGCCAGCGTCAGCGCGGTGCGGGCGAACAGCGAGCGCGTAATGTGCTTCACCCCTTGCCCTGCGGCACGAACAGGTAGCCCTGCCCGCGCTGGGTGCGGATGTAGGCGGGGTTGGCCGGGTCGTCCTCGATTTTCTTGCGCAGGCGATTCACCCGCACGTCGATGCTGCGGTCGAACGGGTCGCGCTCGAAACCGCGCAACTGATCCATCAGCCAGTCGCGCGACAGCGCACGGTTGGCGTGGGTGACGAAAATTTCCAGCAGTTCGTATTCGCCGCTGGTCAACGTGATTTCGGTGCCGTCGCGGGTGAGCGTACGGGCGTCGAGGTTGACGCCGAACGGGCCGAAATGCATCAGCCGCGCGGTGTCGGCCACTGCCGGCGCGATCATCCCGCCGTGCCGCCGCATCACTGCACGGATGCGCGCCAGCAGTTCGCGCGGGTTGAACGGCTTGGGCAGGTAGTCGTCGGCGCCGACCTCGAGGCCGATGATGCGGTCGATGTCCTCGCCCTTGGCCGACAGCATGATGATGGGCGGAAAACCCGGCTGCGCGCGCAATCGTCGCGCCACCGACAGACCATCCTCGCCCGGCATCATCCAGTCGAGCACCAGGAGGTCGGGCAGTCGGGTGGCCAGCAGGCGATCGAGCGAGACAGCGTCCTCCGCGGTCTCGACCGCGTAGCCCTGGCTGCTCAGATATTCGGCCACCAGTTCGCGGATGCCGGGGTCGTCGTCGGTGACATAGATGGTGTCTTTTTCCATGCGGCAACTATAGCAGCGGGGGTGGGGCCCTATTCCCTATCCCGTTACACACTGTTACAAAATCACCCTTGCGTGAAACAGTGCGCTTACTTTCCTCAACCAAACTGCGAAGCGTGGAAGCAAGACAAGGCGACCACGGAAATGGAGATCACGATGAACACACGCAAGACTTGGATTTTCGGACTGGCGGCACTGGGACTGGCTCTGGCCGCCCCGGTTCAGGCTGCCCCCGACTTCATGGATGACGCGTTCATCGTGGCCAAGCGCGATCGCGCCGACGAGGCACGCCAGGATCCCCGCGATGTCCGCAGGGACGACCGCCGCGCCTCGAAGCGCGAGGCCCGTGATGAGCCGCAAGGTTATGGCTACGGCTACGAGCGTCGCCAACGGGAACGTTCGGAAGAGGATACCCGCACCCGCGGTCGTCGCTGAACTGATTGCTTTTGAAGTAACGAGGAGAGTAACGATGAAATCACGCAGCCTAAAGCACCCTGAAGGGAATCAAGGCACCCGCCTCCTGAACACCTCCCTGATTGCCGCACTGCTTGCCGTTAGTGGCGCAGCGCAGGCCGGCCATGGCGACAGGGACGGTTTCACCACCCGCGCCAGGGTCTTGTCGAGCGTTCCGGTCTACGAAACGGTCAACGAACCTCGCCGCGAATGCTGGACCGAAACGGTCGGCTATGAAACGCGCAGCTACCGCGACGGCAGCAACACCGGCGGCGCGATTCTCGGCGCCATCGCCGGCGGCCTGCTCGGCTCCACCGTCGGCAAGGGCGACGGCAGGGTTGCCGCCGCCGCTGCCGGTGCGGCGACCGGTGCGGTGGTGGGCGACCGCTGGAACAAGAACGGCACCCGCACCGAATCGGTTCCGCAGCAGATCGAGCGCTGCCGCATTCACGACGACTATCGCCAGATTGTGACCGGCTACGACGTGCGCTACCGCTTCCAGGGTCGTGAATACACCACCTACTTGCCGTACAAGCCGGGCAAGTGGCTGACCCTGGATGTGGATTTTTCCGTGGCCGAGGGCCGGCGCGACGCACGCTGGCACAACAGCCGCAACGACTGGGACGATTGACGCTCGCTCGAGCGCAACCGTTCCGAACCTGAAAGGAGAAACGCCATGTTACGCACTCTTCTGATTGCAGCCGCCCTGTTGACCGCCTCGGGCACGGCGCTGGCCCACAGCGATCACGGTTACGGCCGCGTGGTATCGGTCGAACCGCACTTCAGCATCTCATTCGGCAACCGCCACCATGACGGTTTCCGCGTGCTGTACGAGTCCGGCGGCACCCGTTACTGGACACACACGCCCCACCACCCCGGCCACGTCATCGTGCTGCCGCAGCACCATTACCGGGTGAAGCACATCCATCACTACCGGGATTACGGGCGCGGCTGGGATGGCCGCCGCGATGGCTGGCGCGGTGATCATCGTGAACACCGCAGCGACCGGCGCGACCACCGTCGCCACGGCCGCGACTAGGCATACGGGCTCAGGATTTCCTGGGCCCGTTTTCCGTGGTGTACGTTCCATCCACGGCACCGGCAGGAATCATTCGTGATGTACGACAAACGCGACTTCGGTGGTGAAATTGCCGATGCCGCGATGGTTGGTCAGCGTCCAGCCCGTGTCCTTGAGATGGCGGGTCAGTTCCCGCGTCATCGCCGGATTGCCGCAGATCATGACGCGATCCAGTTCGGGGTCGGGCGCGGGCAGGCCGAGGCGCTGCGACAGCACGCCTGAACGGAACAGGTCACCGCCGCGCTCGGGCGTGGGGAAAGGCTCGCGTGTCACCGTGGGCATGTAATGCAGCTGAGACTGCGCCAGCGCCTCGATCTCGTCGCGGTAGGCCAGTTCGGCCACCGTGCGCACCGAGTGCACCAGCACCACGCTTTTGTAGCGTGCATAGAGTTCGGGGTCGCGGATCAGGCTCATGAACGGCGCCAACCCGGTTCCGGTGGCCAACATGTATAACGTGCGCCCCGGCAGCACATGATTGAGCGTGAGCGTGCCGGTGGTCTTGCTGTTGACCCAGACGTTGTCGCCGGGGCGGATGTGGACCAGCTGGCTGGTCAGCGGCCCATCCGGCACGTGAATGCTGAGAAACTCCAGATGATCGCGGTCGGCCGTGGAAACGATGGAATAGGCACGCGCCACCAGCTTGCCTTCGCGCTTCAGCCCGATGGTGACGAACTCGCCGTTTTCAAACACAAAATCCTGGGGACGGCTGAGCGTGAAACTGAAGGTTTTGTCCGACCAGGGACGCACCGACTGCACCGTTTGTTCGCTGTAAGGCATGCTTCACTCCGTTGTCTGGTTGCGATGAGTTGCCACGCGCCCATGGCTGGGCGCAATAAGATACTCAAGCAATTTGACGTGACTGGCGGACCGCAGTTCCAGCCCAGGCCGCACACGGACGTCGTCATCCTTTGATGCAGACCAGCGGGCTCAGCTTCGCCACCTTGTGCGCCAGTCCGGCACGGTCGGCCACGTCCACCACCGCACTGACGTCTTTGTAGGCGCCGGGCGCTTCTTCTGCCACGCCGCGCAGCGAAGGGCTGCGGATCAGGATACCCCGGCTGGCGAGCTCGTCCACCAGCGTCCGTCCGTGCCACTGGCGGGTAGCCTGGTGACGGCTCATGGAACGACCGGCGCCGTGACAGGCAGAGCTGAAGGCACGCGTCGTGCCGGCCTCGGTGCCAATTAGGATGTAGGACGCGGTGCCCATGCTGCCGCCGATCAGCACCGGCTGGCCGATGTCACGCAAGTCACCGGGCAGCGCCGGATGGCCGGGTCCGAAGGCGCGCGTCGCGCCCTTGCGATGAACATAGAGGCGGCGGGAACGGCCATCGACCGTGTGCGTTTCCTGCTTGCAGGTGTTGTGCGATACATCATAGATCAGGCTCAGGTGCGTACCCGGAAACACGTCGGCAAACACCTCGCGGGTGAGGTGGGTGATGACCTGACGGTTGGCCAGGGCACAGTTGATCGCCGCGCGCATCGCGCCCAGATAGGACTGGCCGAGTGAAGACTTGATGGGCGCGCAGGCGAGTTCGCGGTCGGGGAGTTCGATGCCATAGCCGGGCGCGGCGATCACCATCTGCCTGAGAAATTCGGTGCCGATCTGGTGGCCCAGCCCGCGCGAGCCACAGTGGATACTGACCACAACTTCGCCCGGCCGCAAGCGGAAACGGTCGGCTGCCTTGCTGTCGTAGATCTCGACGATTTCCTGCAGTTCGAGGTAATGGTTGCCGGACCCGAGGGTGCCGATTTCGTCGCGCTGGCGCCGCTTGGCCTGGTCCGACACCTGCCCCGGCTCGGCCCCGGCCATGCAGCCGTGTTCCTCGATGCGATCGAGGTCGGCTTCGCTGCCGTAGCCGTGTTCCACCGCCCAGCGCGCGCCGCCGCGCAGCATTGCGTCCATTTCGCTGACGTTCAGGCGCAGTTGGCCCGTGCTTCCTAGCCCGGCAGGGACGTGTGCGAACAGGCGATCGGCGAGACGCTGCTTGAGCGGCGCAATCTCTGCGGCCGTGAGTCCGGTGTGCAGGGTGCGCACGCCGCAGGAAATGTCGAATCCCACCCCGCCGGCCGACACCACCCCGCCCTCCTCGGCATCGAACGCGGCCACCCCGCCGATCGGGAAACCGTAACCCCAGTGCGCGTCGGGCATGGCGTAGGCTGCCTGGACGATGCCCGGCAGCGTGGCGACGTTGGTGAGTTGCTCAAAGACCTTGTCATCCATGTCGCGGATCAAGGCCTGATCGGCATAGATCACTGCCGGCACGCGCATTTTCCCGAACGGTGCGACCCGCCATTCGACCTCCGACACCTGCTTGAACTGGGCTGGATTCATTTCACACGTCCACCACGCACTGTGCCTGCCATTCTCCGGACTCCGTCCTGCCTACTTTCAATTCGGTATAGGTGGCGCCCTTGACCTCGACCGCGGGCTGGTGCCTGTCGAGATCGATCGGCTCGCCCCAGGCGGTGGCGCTGAGGCGCTGTCCGTCCAGGCTGACCTCAAAGCGACTGAACAGCATGTGGCGCGCCGCCATTTCCAATATCAGCGCGTTGAGCCAGTCGACCAGCAGAAGCTCGTCATCCGGCGCCTCGCAGCAAATGGCCACGGCCGTGTCCGGCGCAACCCGAGTCGCATCGGTGATGACGGCCGTCATGGCCAGCGCGGCCTGCTCGAAGGCCGCCTCACGGGTGGGCCCGACGCCACGCACCCCCATGTCGGCCTGATGCGGAAAGTGCGTCCAGTACACGCCCTCCTTGCCGGCCTCGGCTGTTAGAGACACTGTCGGCGCCCCCTTTCAGATGACGGCCGCTTTGCCTCAGTCGGTAACGTCCTCCAGAACGTCCACCACCACCCGGGTGCGGACATTCATGAGCACCACATCGGTGCCGATGACGACGCGCACATACTCGGGAGGCAGGCGCGTCAGGCGTTGTTCCAGTTCATTAGGCAGATAGCGCCAGCGTGCATCATCATGAATGGTCTGATTGGGTCGCGCCCGCCATGCATGGCCGGGCGGAAGCCGGTCCTTCTTGGCCAGACCGGGAGGCAGGCTTCTGTAGCGCGGCGCGTAATAGTCATTGATCAGGTGACGGTCATGATCGGTAAACACTACCCTCACCGAATAATGCGGGTCGCGGACCGCACCCTCGCCATAACCCGGACTGGCCACGCAGCCGACCAGAACAGGCGACATGGCGGCGGCCAACAATACAACCAGCAAGCTGGATTTCATGCTTTTCCCCTTTGGCAAATAAATATGCTTACTTACTAAGAATAGACATCAGCAGACTGAAGTCCACGCATCGCCTGACAAGAACTCAAGAAACCGACCGGGCGAAGGACAGGGAGACAACCAACGACAAGGGGAGTCGTCAAACCAGGCGAGCGCTCAGGGTGCGGGCGGCTGATCGCGCCATGCCGTCACTGCCGCCGCGCGCGCCTGGAAGATGGCGTCGCGAATGCGTGCCGGCTCGACGCTGCGTGCCACGGCAGCGGCATCGATAGCCTGCGCCGCGTGCAGCGCCTGCCGCAGATGGTCAGGCGCGGGAAAGGATTTGTTTTCATAGCCGGGGCGGCCGCGGAAATCGCATTCGCAGGCCAGCAGAAATTCCTCGAAGCGCTCCGGCCGCCGGAAGGCGTCGACACGCTCCAGCAACTCGACGAGGGTGCCGGGGCGCAATTCGAGCGCGCGATGCGCGTTGCCGTGGTCGCGCGCCACCGCGACAGCAAGGTCGCGACAGTCGGCGGGCACCCGGATGCGTTCGCAGAGCGCACGCACCAGTTCGACGCTTTTGGCTTCGTGGCCATGATGTTTGGGCCACAGTTCGGGCGGGGTGACGCCCTTGCCCAGATCGTGGGTCAAGGCCGCAAAACGCACCGGCAGGCTCAGGCCCTGCCGCGCCGCCCAGTCGATCACCCTCATCACGTGCACGCCGGTATCGACTTCGGGATGGTGCTCGGGCGGCTGCGGCACGCCGAACAGGCGATCGATTTCGGGAAACAGCCTGGCCAGCGCGCCGCAGTCGCGCAGCACCTGGAACAGGCGCGAGGGCTGCGACTCCATCAGGCCACGTGCGACTTCCTGCCATACGCGCTCGGGCACCAGCGCGTCGACTTCGCCGTTGTCGACCATCTGCCGCATCAGCGCGTTGGTTTCCGCTGCCACGGAAAATTCGGTGAAGCGTGCGGCAAAGCGCGCGACCCGCAAAATCCGCACCGGGTCTTCGGCAAACGCCTCGCTCACGTGGCGAAAGACGCGCGCGGCCAGATCGCACTGGCCGCCATAGGGGTCGACCAGCGTGCCGGCTTCGTCCTCGGCCATGGCGTTGATGGTGAGGTCGCGACGGCGCAGATCCTCTTCCAGCGTGACCTCGGGCGCGGCATAGACGGTGAAGCCCTTGTAGCCGTGGCCCGATTTGCGCTCGGTGCGAGCGAGCGCATATTCCTCGTGGCTATGCGGATGCAGAAAAACCGGGAAATCCTTGCCCACCGGCTGATAGCCCAGCGCGACCATCTCGGCGGGCGTGGCGCCCACCACGACGTGATCGCGATCGGCCACCGGCAGGCCCAGCAGCCGGTCACGTACAGCGCCGCCAACGATGTAGGTTTTCATGGCGGCGCAGTGCGGCTTAGCGGCGGGCGTTCTCGCGGAAATTCTCGTACCGCGCGCGCGGCGTGTCGGCACGCAGGTATTCGGGGGCGACCGCCTCGAGCGCGGCTGGCTGGAAATCGAACACCGGCGGCCAGCCGCCGGCACAGACGTTGTCCGTGCTCATGGCGTAGTAGTTGTCGCGCGTCATCAGCTTTTTGCCTGGCTTGAATTCCAGCGCCCAGGCCTGGAAATATGACGTCCATTTTCCCAGCGGAAGGATGCTGCGCTTCTTGCCAATGACTTCGCCGACGTAGCTCACCAGTTCCTGCAGGGTGTAAATCCGCGGGCCGCACAGGTCGTAGGTCTGGCCGTAGGTCGCCGGGTTGTCGAGACTGTCGGCAAAGACGCGTGCGACGTCCTCGACATGCACCGGCGCAAAGCGCGCCCTCGCGTTTGCCAGCGGCAGCACCGGAAAAACCTTCAGCAGGCGGGCGAACATCGAGAGGAAGGAATCGCCCCGACCAAAGATCACCGAGGGGCGGAAGATCGTGACGTTGAGGCCGTAGCCGTGAATGAACTTGGGCCCGTTGAGATACCAGTTTTCGTGCTCGATGTGGTGCATCGCGGCTTCGCGCACCAGCGCCTCGGCGATGCCCTTGGAGCGCTGGTAGGCCGAGCGTGAATTCGGGTTGGCGCCGAGCGCGCTCATGTGCAGCAGGCGGGGCACGCCCGATTCGCCGCACGCGTGGATGACCTTGCGCGGCAGTTCGACGTGAACCTTCTGGAAGTCGCCGCGGCGTGCGTTCGGCAGGTCGACGCGGCCGACCGTGCTTTCGTGCAGGATGCCGACCAGGTTGATGACGGCATCCATGCCGCGGAAATGGCGGATGAGTTCCTGCTGGTCGTGGACATCGGCTTCGATCACCTCCACCGTCGGCAGCAGGATCAGTTCCTTGGCCATTTCGCGGCGATGGGAGAGCACGCGCACCTGCAAGCCGCGCGCGGCGAGCTGGCTGACGAGATGGGTGCCGACAAAGCCGGACCCGCCGAGGATACAGATGCGTTCAATCTTCATGGTTGAAATTCGTTTCAGAATATAAGGCGTTGCTGATTTTAGCCCGGATGCCGCGAAAATTCGCGTGCGGGACTAGTCGTCCGCCGGTTCGGTTTGCTGCAGGGCCTCCGTATCGGCAGAGGAGACGATCGGCGTTTTGCGCGGCGGCACGGTGCCCAGCCGGTCTTTCAGCAACACCGAGGGCTGGCCGAAACGTGCGGCGTAATACATGGCGTTGCTCATCACTTTCTTGACGTAATCGCGGGTTTCGGCGAACGGAATCGATTCGATGTAGACCGCGGCCTCCATCGGCCGGGTATCGCGCCAGCGCTGCGCCCGGCTGGGGCCGGCATTATAGGCGGCCGTGGCCAGCACCGGAGATCCGTCCAGCGTGGTCTGAACGTGCTTGAGGTAATACGCGCCAAACTGGATATTTCGAGCGGGATCCTGCATTTCGCGCGGGTTAAACCCCTTGATGCCGAGCCGCTGTGCAATCCAGCGTGCGGTAGCCGGCATGATCTGCATCAGGCCGGCGGCGCCGACGCTAGAGCGGGCGACGTTGATGAAGCGGCTTTCCTGCCGCATCAGACCGAACACCCAGGCTTCGTCGATCGCGTTTTCGCGCGCGGCCTTTTGCGCCAGTTCGCGATAGGGTGCCAGAAAGCGCAATTCGAAATCATGCAGTTCGCGGGTGCGCTCGGCGGTGTTGATGGCGCGGTCATACCATTCCATGCGCCTTGCCAGTTCAGCGGCCGCCAGCAGTTGGGCGTCGGAGAACGTCTGAATGCTCCAGTTCCACTCCTGGCTGGCGTCACTTCGCAAGCCCAGTTCGTACAAGGCCTGCGCACGCGCGATGCCGGGGTGACGCGCAATCGCCGCGACGTCATCGCCTCCCATTTTTATATTGACGGCCGGCGCCTGCATCACCGGGCCGAGTTCTTCCTGCGCCAGTTGGCCGTAGTAATGATGCTCGCGCGACAGCGCCAGAAACAGCGGGTTGGCCGCTGCACGCTGGCCGCCGGCCTGCAGGGCGCGCGCGCGCCAGTAGCGCCAGACGGGCTGTTCGCGGTTCGCATCGCCCATGCTGTCGATCGCACGCTGCACAGCTTGCCAGTCGCCGGCACGCAGCGCAGTGCGCGCCCACCATTCGCGCTGAAAATCGTTGGTTGCCGCTCCACGCTGGAACCAGGCCAAGGCAGTGGCCTCATGGCGTCGCGCTGCCCAGGTGGCGAGGCGTGCCCAGGCCGCATCCAGTTCCTCCGCGCTGAACAGCGGCGCGCGCTTACGCAGCATTTGCTCGGCCTGGCCTGAACTGCGTCTGGCCAGTTGGTCGAGCGCATAGAGCGCGATTTCGCGGTCAGCACGCCGGCCTGGATCCAGACTGGCAGCGTTCAGCAAGCGCACCGGGTCTCGATCGGCCTGATCAAGCAGCGCAGCGGCAGGCCGCTGCGCCTCGGGCAAGGCATTGGCCACGACCCGGGCGACGTTGGGGCTGCCCGCTTCCAGCGCCAGCCGAAAACGACGCCAGACGTCCTCTTCGCGAATCAGCCCGGCATCGATCAGCTGCGCGAACAAAGCCGTACAGGCGCTCGGCATGTCGCGCCCGGTGAACCACAAGGCAACCGCCTCGCGCTGATGGCTGCGATTGCCCAGCGCCCATTCGGCGCGATAGGCATAGCACCGATGCGCGGCATCGGGTTTGACAAGGCGCGGGTATTCGGTCAGATAGGCCGGCCACGCTTCGCGCGCACCGAGCGATTTCAGCCAGTCGGCGCGCAGGGCTTCAGCCATGCGGCTGCCTGGATAACGCGCAAGGAAATCGGCAATGCGCGCATCCTCGGTGCGGCTCGTCAGCATCAGACGCCAGTATTCGACGTAGGGGAACAGCACATGGTCGGCCGGAACGGCGCGCGCAGCCTGTTCCAGATTGGCCAACTTGCGCGCGGCAAACGCCTGCTGTGCCTGCAGCACGGCGGCATCACCCGGCGCCGCACACGCGGATGTTGCGTACAGCGCCCCCAATAGAAAAAACCCGATTATTCGAAGCATGGTGCGAGGGTAACATGCTGCCCGCATGGGCCACCTGAGCGAAATCCACCAGAGTGCCAGCCCACCTCACTGCATCGCCTGGACCCCACGGGGCTGTACAGAATCAGACCTGCTTGTCGCCTGACGGACAGCATTGCCTGCTGAATCCGGAATACATGCTCAGGCCAGAAACAGCTTGTAAGCCGGATTGCGCGACTCGTCCCAGTAGCGGTAACCCAGTCCATCCAGAAACATCTGAAAACTGGGCTTTTCCTTTTCCGGCACCTGGATGCCGACCAGCACGCGGCCGTAGTCCGCACCGTGGTTTCGGTAGTGGAACAGGCTGATGTTCCAGCCGCGGCTCATGCTCTGCAGGAACTGCATCAGCGCGCCGGGACGCTCGGGGAATTCGAAGCGGTACAGCACTTCATTGACCGCCTCGGGCGCGCGGCCACCGACCAGGTGGCGGACATGCAGTTTGGCCATTTCGTTGTCGGTCAGGTCGATCGCCTCCAGGCCGTGGCGCTGCAGCAGTTCGACCACGCGCGCGCTCTCGCCCGCCCCCGGTACCGACAGGCCGACGAAGACCCGCGCCACGCTGGGATCGGAATAGCGGTAGTTGAATTCGGTGATGTTGCGCGCGCCCAGGAGGCCGCAAAAGTTCTTGAAGCTGCCCGGCGTCTCGGGAATGCTGACCGCCAGCACGGCTTCGCGCTTCTCGCCCAGTTCGGCGCGTTCGGCGATGTAGCGGAGGCGATCGAAGTTCATGTTGGCGCCCGAGGCCACCGCCACCAGCGTCTTGCCCTTGAGCTTGTCTCCTGCGATCGCGGCCTTCAGCCCGGCGATCGACAAGGCGCCGGCAGGCTCCAGAATCGACCGAGTGTCCTCGAACACGTCCTTGATCGCCGCGCAGATGGCGTCGTTGTTGACGCGGATGATTTCATCGACATACAGCTGCGCCAGCCGGAAGGTTTCCTTGCCGACCGTTTTGACCGCCACGCCGTCGGCAAAAATGCCCACGCGCGGCAGCGTGATGCGTTTGCCCTTGCACAGCGAGCGCGCCATCGCATCGGCATCTTCCGGTTCGACGCCGACGATGCGGATGTCCGGCCGCAAGCGCTTGATGTAAGTGGCCATCCCGGCGATCAGTCCGCCGCCGCCGACCGGGATGTAGACCGAGTGGATCGGGCCGGGATGCTGGCGCAGCAGTTCCATCGCCACGGTGCCCTGACCGGCAATCACATCGGGATCGTCATACGGGTGAACAAAGGTCGCCTTTGACTCCTTGGCGAGTTGGGTCGCGTGGGCGCAGGCCTCGTCGTAGTTGTCGCCGTGCAGGATGACCTGCGCGCCGCGCGCCGCCACCGCGTCGACCTTGATCTTGGGCGTGGTCGCCGGCATCACGATGATGGCCGTCACGCCGAGTTTCTGCGCCGCCAGCGCCACGCCCTGTGCATGGTTGCCGGCCGACGCCGCCACCACGCCGCGTGCAAGTTGAGCCGCCGTCAGCCTGGCCATCTTGTTGTAGGCGCCGCGGCACTTGAAGGAAAACACCGGTTGCAGGTCTTCGCGCTTGAGCATAATCTGGTTGTTGAGGCGACGCGACAGATTGTGGGCGATATCGAGCGGCGACTCCACCGCCACGTCGTAGACGCGCGAGGTGAGGATGCGTTCGAGGTAATCGTCAGGTGGGCTCATGGCGGCGGCGGGTACGAGGTTTGTAAAAAGGGGGCGATGCCGCTATCTTAGCGGGCTGCATCGAAATCGACGAAAACATCATGACTCAAGACGAAATGAAACAGGCCGTGGCACGTGCTGCGGTGGATTATGCCAAGGGCGGCATCATCGGGGTAGGCACCGGCTCGACCGCCAACTATTTCATCGACGCGCTGGCCGAGGTCAAGGGCCGCATCGACGGCGCGGTGGCCAGCTCGGAAGCCACCGCCGCCCGCCTGAAAAGCCATGGCATCCAGGTGCTGGATCTCAACAGCGTGGGTGAACTGGAAATCTACGTAGACGGTGCCGACGAAATCACCGAACACTTCGCCATGATCAAGGGCGGCGGCGGCGCGCTGACGCGCGAGAAAATCGTGGCCGCGTGCAGCAAGCAGTTCATCTGCATCGCCGATGCGAGCAAGCTGGTCGGCGTGTTGGGCACGTTTCCGCTGCCGGTCGAGGTGATCCCGATGGCGCGCTCGTACGTCGCGCGCGAACTGGTGAAGCTGGGCGGGCAACCTCGATTGAGAGAAGGCTTCACCACCGACAACGGCAACCTCATTCTCGACGTGCACGGTTTGTCGATCGTCGATCCAGTGTCGCTGGAAACGGCGATCAATCACATCGTCGGCGTCGTCACCAATGGATTGTTTGCGAGGCGCGGTGCGGACGTGCTGCTGCTGGGCACCGAGTCCGGCGTCAAGACCTACAAGAAGTAACTACTGCGGGCGCCCGTCTTCATCGGGTGCCCCGCTCTCATCCGGCTCGGGCACCACGGGCACGCGATATTTTTCGGTGGCCCACTGCCCCAGATCGATCAGCTTGCAGCGTTCGCTGCAAAACGGCTTCCAGCGATTCTCCGCCGACCATTTCACGGACGCGCCGCATATCGGGCAACTGACGACAGGGGAATGGGCGGCGGATTTCACAGGTTGCAGAAGGTCAGGTCAAAATCGATCGGCTGGACGGTGCAGGTGCGCACCGCCCCCGTTCCCGCATGCACAAAGCGGATGTTGAGCATGTATTTATTGGCCGAAATTTCCGGCACGCATGGCAGATCATCAGCCAGGGTGACGCGGATCAGTTGCGGGTTGCGCGATTCGAGCATGCGCTGATAGCTGCCGTTCTTCGCGTGCTGCAATTCAGCCTGGCCGCTGTCGCGCAGCAAGCCGAGCACGATGCCGACCGCGGCGCGAATCGACGAAAAGGGCGCCAGCCAGCGTTGCAACTGGCTCATGCGCACCTCGGCCGACTGATGAAGCCAGTAATGGTAGGAGGGCAGATCGAACTCGCACATGCCGCCTGGAATGGCTGCACGCTGTTTGACGGTCATCAGCCAGTCGTCTTCACGCAGGTGCTGCCCCACTTTTCCGGGCAGTTGATACATGCCATGATGCGCGGCCTCGATCGCCGCCAGCACCTGTTCCAGCGTTGTGCCCTGTACATGCGGATTTCCGCGCAATGCGATCAGGACGGCTTTCTGCCGGTCCAGCTCCTGCAGCAGGTCGGATTTGAGATCGGCACGCGCGGCCACTTCCGCCATTTCAAACAGGGCCAGCAAGGCCGCATGATGCGCATACGGATCGGGCGATGCGGCATAGGCATCGAAACGATCGAACAAATCTTCCAGCCGCAACAAGGTGCGGATGCGTTCGCTCAGGGGATATTCGTAGTGGATCACGCCGCAACGCGCAGGGTTGAATGGGGCGATTGTCGCCGATTCATGCGGAAAATCAAGGCGAAGACGTAGTAGAAAGCGCCAGGTAACGCCGGTGCAGTGTCGCCACCTGGGAGCGCAACGCTTCGGGGGAAGCCGTGTTGACAATCACGTCGTCCGCAGCCGCCAGCCGCTTGGACCGGCCGGCCTGCGCCGCAAGAATGGCCGCCACTTCGTCATGGGCGAGTCCGCTGCGCGCCATCACCCGTGCAGTCTGCACGTCTTCCGGACAATCGACCACCAGCACGCGATTCAGTACTTCCCGGTAGCCGCCGGTTTCCACCAGCAGGGGAATCACGATAAGAACATAGGGCGCCGCCAGCGTGGCGAGCAACTCTTCCACCGCCTGCCGGATTCGCGGGTGCAGGATGGCCTCGAGCTGGCGCCGGGCGGAGGGGTCCGCAAAGACGCGGCGGCGCAGGGCGGCGCGGTCCAGCGTGCCGTTCGCCTGCATCACCCCATCGCCGAATAGCGCTTGAATGGCCTCCAGCGCCGCGCCGCCAGGCGCAGTCAGCTGATGCGCGATGGCATCGGTGTCGATCACCGGCACGCCCAGTTCGGCAAACAGATCGGAAATGGTCGACTTGCCCGACCCGATGCCGCCGGTGAGGCCGACTGCGAACATCAGAATTGCGCGAGGTAGGCCTGCGTCAGATCGGCGCCAAAGAACAGCGCCACCAGTCCGCCGCCCGCCAGATAGGGGCCGAAGGGAATCGGCACGCGCCGGTCATGTTTCACCAGCACGATCATCGCGATGCCGATCGCCGCGCCAACCACCGACGACAGCAGCAGCGTGACGGGAAGCAGTTGCCAGCCGAGCCAGGCGCCGATGGCCGCCAGCAGTTTGAAATCGCCGTAGCCCATGCCCTCCTTGCCGGTGGCGAGCTTGAACAGCCAGTAGACCGACCATAGCACCCCGTAGCCGGCCATGGCTCCGATGACCGCATCGGGCAGACTGGCGAAATGCCCGCCGAGATTGAACAGCAGCCCCAGCCACACCAGCGGCAGGGTGAGGCTGTCGGGCAACAGGGTGGTGTCGAGGTCGATGAACGCCAGCGCGATCAGCGTCCACACCAGCAACAGCGCACCCAGTGTCTGCACGCTCAGGCCCCATTTCCAGGCGGCCGCGGCCGACAGCAGCGCGGTGAGCAGTTCCACCAGGGGATAGCGCGCACTGATCGCCGTGCCGCAGGATGAGCAACGCCCGCGCAGCCAGAGCCATGACAGCAACGGAATATTTTCCAGTGCGGTAATCTGGTGTCCGCACTTGATGCAGGCCGAACGCGGCAGCGACAGGTTGTAGCGCGGGGCATCCGGTATCGGCTCGCCGCGCAGTTCGGCACACTGCGCCTGCCATTCCGCTTCCATCATCTTGGGCAGGCGATGGATGACGACGTTGAGAAAGCTGCCGACCAGCAGGCTGAATAACAAAACCAGCCCGCTGAAGAGGGCTGGTTCAGTGTGCAGCAGTTCCATCAGACGACCGAGCCCATCTTGAAGATCGGCAGATACATGGCGATGACCATGCCGCCAATGAGCGTGCCCAGCACCACCATGATGATCGGCTCCATCAGGCTGGACAGCGCTTCAACCGCGTCATCCACTTCAGCCTCGTAGAAATCGGCGACCTTGCCCAGCATGGAATCGAGTGCGCCGGATTCTTCGCCGATCGCCGCCATTTGCAGCACCATATTGGGAAAACGCCCGGAGTTCTGCATGGCCTGCGTCAGCGCCGTGCCGGTCGAGACTTCGCCGCGAATCTTCTGGGTCGCCTCGACGAACACCTGGTTGCCCGACGCCCCGCCCACCGATTCCAGCGCTTCGACCAGCGGGACGCCGGCAGCAAACATGGTGGCCAGCGTGCGGGTCCAGCGCGCGATGGTGGCCTTTTCGATCACCGCGCCGAAAATCGGCAGCTTGAGCATGACCCGATCCATGAACATCTGCACCTTGCGCGAACGCTTCCAGGCCTGCAACAAGGCGTAGATGCCGCCACCGACGACGCCAAATATCGCCCACCACCATTCGACGAAGAAGTCCGAGATCGCCATCACCACCAGGGTCGGCCCAGGCAGGTCGGCGCCAAAACTGCTGAACAAATCCTTGAACGCCGGAATCACGAAAATCATGATGACAGCAGTGATGACGAACGCCACCACGATGATCGAAACGGGGTAGAACAGCGCCGACTTGATCTTGCCCTTGATGGCGAGGATTTTTTCCTTGTAGATCGCCAGGCGTTCGAGCACGCCATCCAGAATACCGGCCGATTCGCCCGCCCCCACCAGGTTGCAGAACAGTGCGTCGAAATACAGCGGATGGCGCCCGAACGCCTGGGTGAGGCTGCTGCCTTTCTCGATGTCTGCCTTGATTTCCAATAACAGGCGCTGCATCGACGGGTTGGAGTGCCCGCGCGCCACGATTTCGAACGATTGCAGCAGGGGAACGCCGGCTTTCATCATGGTCGCCAGCTGGCGGGTGAACAGGGTGACATCCTTGTCGGTGATGCGCTTGGCGCTGCTGAACAGCGCGCTCTGTTTTTTGACCTTGGTGACGGTGATGCCCTGCTTGCGCAGCAGGGAATTGACCACGGCCTCACCCCCAGCCTGAATCTGGCCTTTGACCTTCTTGCCGCGCTTGTCCATACCTTCCCACAGGAAGGTGGCGTCCTTGACTGCCTTTGCTGCTGTAGCCATAGAGGAAATTCCTTAAATGTTGGTAACGGCCTCGACCTCTTCCAGCGAGGTGAGACCGGCTTGCACTTTCAATAACCCTGCCTGACGCAGGTCGCGCACACCTTCGCGCCGCGCCTGGTCGGCGATATCGGATTCGTTGCCGCCCTTCAGGATGATGCGGGTCATGGCGTCGGTGATCGGCATCACCTGATAGATACCCACCCGCCCCTTGTAGCCGGTGCCGCCGCAGATATCGCAGCCCACCGGCTTGTAGGGCTTCCAGCCGCCGTCCAGCTGATCTCCGGTAAAGCCCGCAGCCAGCAGGGCTTCCTGCGGGATATCCGTGGGCTGTTTGCAGGAACATAGGCGGCGCGCCAGCCGCTGCGCGGTGATCAGGATGACCGAGGACGCGACGTTGAACGGAGCCACCCCCATGTTCAACAGGCGGGTCAGCGTGCCCGGGGCATCATTGGTGTGCAGGGTGGACATCACCATGTGGCCCGTCTGCGCGGCCTTGATGGCGATGTCGGCGGTTTCCAGGTCGCGGATCTCGCCGACCATGATGACGTCGGGATCCTGCCGCAGGAAGGACTTCAGCGCCGCCGAAAACGTCAGGCCGGCCTTGTCGTTGACGTTGACCTGATTGATGCCGGGCAACTGGATTTCCGCCGGGTCTTCCGCGGTGGAGATGTTGACGTCGGGCTTGTTGAGGATGTTGAGGCAGGTGTAGAGCGACACCGTCTTGCCGGAACCGGTCGGGCCGGTCACCAGCACCATGCCGTAGGGGCGTTGCACGGCGTTCAGCAGCAGTTCCTTTTGCCACGGCTCGTAGCCCAGCGCCTCGATCCCCAACTGCGCACTGGTGGGATCGAGAATACGCATGACGATCTTTTCGCCGTAGAGCGTTGGCAGGGTGCTGACCCGGAAATCGATGGCGCGGTTTTTCGACAGCACCATCTTCATGCGGCCGTCCTGTGGCACGCGTTTTTCCGAAATATCCAGCCGTGACAGCACCTTGATGCGCGAAGCGACCTTGTCCTTGATCGCCATCGGCGGCTGCGCGACTTCGGACAGGATGCCGTCGCGCCGGTAGCGGATGCGGTAGAACTTTTCGTAAGGCTCGAAATGGATGTCTGATGCGCCGAGATTGATGGCGTCCAGCATGATCTTCTGCAGATAGCGCACCACTGGCGCATCGTCAATTTCGATGCCGCCGGTATCCTGCTGTGCGGCAGCGGCGCTTTCTTCGTCGAGAAAATCCAGATTGAGGTCTTCGGCATTCAACACGGCCATCGTGTTGTCGTTCGCCTCGCCCGCTTTCTCGATCAGCTTGCCGAGCTTGTCGTCTTCCACCACCACCGGTTCCACCGCTTGTCCGGTCTGGAACTTCACCTCGTCCAGCGCTTGCAAATGGGTGGGGTCGGAGGTCGCCACATACAGCTTGTTGCCACGCTGATACAAGGCGACCACCCGCCGCTTCTGCACCAGTTTGGGGTCGAGCAGCCCCTGCGGCAGGCTCTCGGCATCCATGGCATTCAGGTCCAGATAGGGGAAGCCGAACGAGACGGCTGCAAATTCCGCGACCTGGTCAGCCTTGAAACGGCGTCCCTTGACGAGTTCGGTCACAAACGAATCACCCGACTGGCTGGCGCGCTTCCACACCCCCTCGGCGTCGTCTTCGGACAGCCAGCCATGGTTGACCATGGCACGCGCCAGCCCGGTTAAATTGTTGGTGTTTGTCACAGCAGCCATTGCTCGGTCCCAGACAAGTCCAGCGTCAAATTATTGCCCGCACGCCCCCGTCAGAAGGCAACGGATGGGCTATCACAGGCCTTAACGGCGATTTTTCGACTAAATTGAGGCGATATCAGATGAGACGGCATCCAATGCCGGCGGATAGATGCGCGCCATCTTCACGGCACGATCCTGCGTCTGCACGATTTCCACCGGGACGTCGCCCAGCTTGAGGCTCACCCCCGCCTCGGGAATATCCTCGAACTGCTCAAGCAAGAGACCGTTCAGCGTCTTCGGCCCGTCCAGCGGCAGGGACAGGCCCAGCTTGCGGTTCAGATGACGCAGCAGCACGCTGCCCTCGGCCAGCCAACTGCCGTCTTCTTCGCGACGCAAATACCCCGTATCCGAGGGCGCCTGGGTCGTGAATTCTCCGACCATTTCTTCCAGCAGGTCTTCCAGCGTCACCAGGCCTTGCAGTTCGCCGTATTCGTCGACCACCAGCGCCAGCCGCCGACGGCTGTTCTGAAAGTTGCGCAGCTGGGTGAACAGCGGCGTGCCTGCCGGAACAAAATACGGTTCTTCGAGATTGTCCTTCAGCGTTTCAGGATCGAGCTCCTCGCCGGTCAGCGCGTGCAGCACCCGCCGCACATGCAGCACGCCGAGCAGATTGTCGGACGAGCCCGCATGCACCACCAGCCGGGTGTGGTGGCTGGTGGAAATCTGCTGGCGCAGGCGCTCGGGGTCATCCTCGATGTCGATCGCCTCGATCTGGCTGCGCGGCGTCATCACGTCGTCGACGGTGATGTCCTCCAGTTCCAGCAGATTCACCAAAATCTTGTGGTGTTCGTGCGGAAACACGCCGGACGATTCCAGCACGATAGTCCGCAGTTCCTCCAGACCCAGACGGCTGCCGTGCCCCGGTTCGGGCGGCTTGATCCGCAACAGCCGCAGAATGCCCTGCACGAACAGGTTGACGAACCAGACCACCGGGTACGCCAGCTTGAGCATCGGCATCAGCACGTACGCGGCCGGATAGGCGACCCGCTCGGGGTAGGATGCACCGAGCACCTTGGGCGTGACCTCGCTGAATACCAGAATCAGAAAGGTCAGCAGCAGGGTCGCCAGCGACAGCGCGACGTCCGAATCCCCGAACAGGCGAATGGAAATGATCGTCGCCAGCGTCGCCGCCGCGATATTGACCAGGTTGTTGCCGAGCAGGATCACGCCCAGCAGCTTGTCGGTCTGATTCAGCAGCGACAGCGTGAGGATTGCTCCGCGATGGCCGGTTTCGGCGGCGTGCCGCAGCCGGTAGCGGTTGATCGCCATCATGGCAGTTTCGGAAGCCGAAAAGCAGGCCGATAGAAACAGCAAGCCTGCGAGCAGACTGAACAAGGTGCTGATAGACAGGGTTTCCAAAGACTATTCCTGAAAAGGGCAGTTCAGCTGCCTGGCAGACGATTCAGCGCCCAAGCAGCACTTCCAGCACGAACTGGGTACCCAGATAGGCAAGCAGCAGCAGCGTAAAGCCGGTGATCGTCCAGACCAGCGCCGTACGCCCGCGCCAGCCGCGAAAATGCCGCCCCACCAGCAGGCCGCCGAACACCAGCCAGGACAGGATGGCCAATACGACCTTGTGGGAAAACTGCAGCGGCGCGCCGAACAGTTCTTCCGAGAAGAACACACCGCTGAATACCGCCAGGGTCAACAGTGCAAATCCGAGGCCTATCGTTCTGAACAACATGGCTTCCAGCGTCAGCAAGGGGGGGGCGCCGTTTTGCAGCGAGAAGCCGCGATGCAGCTGCTTTTCCAGCATCGTCATCAAAACCGCGTGCAGCGCCGCCACCGCCAGCAAGCCATAGGCCAGGAAAGACACGACCAGATGCGCGCGCAGGGCCAGCGCCTGTGAGTTGGGAATGGCGTGGGTGGTGGTGAAAAATGCCATCGCCAGCACGGACAGCGCCGCCAGCCCACTCACCCACGATTGCAGACGCGCCAGCGGGGCACCCTGGCTCGCCAGCCAGTAGACCAGCGCGGTCAGCCAAAAAATCGTCGACAGGGAATTGCCGAACCCCAGCCGGATGTCGCCCTGACCCAGTACCGAGTAATAAATCAGCGCGCCGTGCGCAAGCAGGGCCAGCGGCAGCAACCAGCGCACTGATGCGGCGGGCGGCGTGCGCTGAAGGCGCCAGGCCACCCAGCCATACAGGGCGCTCACACACAAAGTAAGCAGCAATAGCGGAGACATTCGTTAAAATGGAAATCTGATTCAGCCAGCCCCATTATCCATGCCGCCCACAGCGGCAACAAGGAAGCCATGTTAGAAAATCTCAGCGGACGCCTCGCCGGTGTCGTCAAAAACCTTCGAGGACAGGCGCGCATCACCGAAGCGAACGTGCAGGACACGTTGCGCCAGGTGCGCCTGGCCCTGCTCGAAGCCGACGTTGCGCTGCCGGTGGTCAAGGACTTCATCGAAGCAGTCAAAGCCCGCGCGCTAGGCCAGGAAGTGCTCACCAGCCTGTCGCCCGGGCAGGCGCTGATCGGCATCGTCCATGATGAACTCACTCGGCTGATGGGCGGCGAGAACGCCGACCTCAACCTGGCCGCCACGCCGCCCGCCGTGATCCTGATGGCCGGCCTGCAGGGTTCAGGCAAAACCACCACCAGCGGCAAGCTCGCGCTCTTGCTGAAAAACCGCAAGAAAAAGGTCCTGCTCGCATCGGCCGACGTCTACCGCCCCGCCGCCATCGACCAGCTGCGGCAACTCGCCACCCAGCTCGACGTCAGTTTCTTCGAGGCGGGCGACGAGCGCGATCCGCTGAAGATCGCACAAACCGCACAGGATCACGCACGCAAGCAGTTCTATGACGTGCTGATCGTCGACACCGCCGGCCGCCTGGCGATCGACGAGGCGATGATGAACGAGATCAAGGCGCTGCACGCCGCGGTCAAGCCCGTCGAAACCCTGTTCGTGGTCGACGCCATGCAGGGCCAGGACGCGATCAACGTCGCCAAGGCATTTAATGAGGCGCTGCCGCTCACCGGCGTGGTGCTGACCAAGCTCGACGGCGATGCCCGCGGCGGCGCAGCCCTTTCGGTGCGCCACATCACCGGCAAGCCGCTCAAGTTCATCGGCGTCGGCGAAAAGCCCACCGGGCTGGAAGCCTTCCACCCCGAGCGCATGGCGCAGCGCATCCTCGGCATGGGCGACGTGCTCTCCCTGATCGAGCAGGCACAAGGCTCGGTCGACATGGCCGAGGCCAAAAAACTCGCCGACAAGGTCAAGAAGGGCAAGGATTTCGACCTCGAGGATTTCAAGGCGCAAATCCAGCAGATGCGGAAAATGGGTGGGCTCTCCGCGCTGATGGACAAGCTGCCCGGCGCCGGGCAGATGCAGATCCCTGCGGGCGCCGACGACAAGGCGGTCAACCGGGTGGAAGGCATCATCAACAGCATGACTCCGCTGGAACGTCGCAAGCCCGACATCATCAAGGCCAGCCGCAAGCGCCGCATCGCCGCCGGCGCGGGGGTGCAGGTGCAGGACGTCAACAAGCTCCTGAACCAGTTCGAGCAGGCCCAGAAGATGATGAAAATGATGGGCAAGGGCGGGCTCGGCAAGATGATGCGCGGCATGAAAGGGATGCTGCCCGGAATGCGCTGATCCGGCGCCACTGGCAAACCGGGGGTTTTTGAGTATAATTCGCGGTTTTCTCCGTTTACCCGGTGGGTTAAATCATGGTCGTTATTCGTCTTTCGCGCGGCGGCGCCAAAAACCGTCCCTTCTACAACGTGGTGGTGGCCGATTCGCGCTGCCGTCGTGATGGCCGCTTCATCGAGCGCGTCGGTTTCTACAACCCGGTGGCCGCTGAAGGCGCCGAAGCAGTACGCCTGGATCAGGATCGCATCGGTTACTGGGTGAGCAACGGGGCGCAGTTGTCCGACACGGTCGCCCGTCTGGTCAAGCAGAACAAGCCCGCTGCCGCTGCCTGATTTGGCTGAAAAAGAAGCCTGGGTCGTGATGGGGCGCATTGCCGCCCCGTTCGGCATCAAGGGCTGGGTCAAGGTCCAGTCCTTCAGCGAAGACCCGGGCACGCTAATGGATTTCGAATCCTGGCGCGTCGGGCGCGGCGAGCAACAGACGCAATACACCGTCGAAGCCATCCAGGATCACAGCAACACCCTGGTCGCCAAACTGGTGGGCATCGACGACCGCGACGCCGCGTATGCGCTACGCGGGCAGGAAATCTCGGTGGCGAAAAGCGACCTGCCGCCTCCGGAAGAAAACGAGTTTTACTGGTCCGACCTGATCGGTCTGAAAGTCGTCAACCGCGAGGGCGTCGAACTGGGCAAGGTCGAGAGCCTGATGGAAAGCGGCGCAAACGATTTGCTGGTTGTCAAAGGCACACGCGAGCACCTGATTCCGTTCGTCGCGGCTTTCGTCGGCAAGGTGGATGTGGCAGGCGGAACGATCGAGGTGGACTGGGGCGAAGACTACTGATGCGCTTCGATGCGGTCACGCTCTTCCCCGAGATGTTCGATGCGGTACTGGATTACGGTATCTCCCGGCGGGCGCTGGATCGCGGGCTATACCGGTTCAAGACGTGGAACCCGCGCGATTTCACAGACGATCCGCATCGCACGGTGGACGACCGGCCTTACGGCGGCGGCCCCGGGATGCTGATGCTGGCGGAACCGCTGGACCGCACGCTGAATGCGGTGCAGCAGGATCTGGCGAGCGAGAATTTGACGCCGTGGGTGGTGCATTTCTCCCCCCGCGGCCGTCCGCTGACGCAGCAGCGGGTGATGGAACTGAAAGACACGCCCGCGCTGATTCTGCTGTGCGGGCGCTACGAAGGGATCGACGAGCGGCTGTTGCAGCGCCGCGTCGACGAGGAAATCTCGCTGGGCGACTTCGTGCTGTCGGGCGGTGAACTCCCTGCGCTGGCGCTGATGGACGCGATCATCCGCCAGTTGCCGGGGGCGCTGAACGACGCCGAATCTGCGGTGCAGGATTCGTTCAGCCACGGGCTGCTCGACTGCCCGCACTACACCCGCCCCGACGTGTGGCAGGGAATGGCGGTGCCGGAGGTGCTGAAAAGCGGCAACCACGCGGCGATTGCCAAGTGGCGGCACGAAGAAAGTTTGCGGCTGACTGCCGCGCTGCGGCCCGATCTGCTGGCGCAGGCGCGGCAGCAAAAGGATTGACCGGCTTGCCTTGTCAGGCAAACCGGAAATGAGCGGCGCTGGGGTTAGAACAAACCCCGGGGCCAACGTGAAACGGCGTGACGTCCACCCTTTTGGGTTTACCTCTCCCGCCAGATGCAAGGAAACATCATGAACATCATCGAGCAACTCGAACAGGAAGAAATCGCCCGCTTGGGCAAAACCCTCCCGGACTTCGCCCCCGGCGACACCATCGTCGTCCAGGTAAAAGTGAAGGAAGGCAACCGCGAGCGTCTGCAGGCCTACGAAGGCGTCGTCATCGCCAAGCGCAACCGCGGCCTCAACTCCGCTTTCACCGTGCGCAAGATCTCGGCCGGCGAAGGCGTCGAGCGCACCTTTCAGACTTATTCGCCGCTGGTCGCCAGCGTCGAAGTCAAGCGTCGCGGCGACGTCCGCCGCGCCAAGTTGTACTACCTGCGCGAACGTTCCGGCAAGTCCGCCCGCATCAAGGAAAAGCTGCCCGCCCGCAAGGCCGCAGCGAAAGCTGCCGAATAAGCAGCCTTCCTGCCGCAACGCAAAACGCCCGCTTCATGCGGGCGTTTTTGTTTTTTCCAGGCGCTAAAATGCCAGCATGCTCATCTACGATGCCATTCTTGACGCACCGCCCTGCCGCCTCGGCGCGGTCTTCACCGGCGACGCGCTGATCCGGCTGGACTTTCTGCCGGCCAACACGCCTGCCTCCGGAAAACACGATATCCGCGTTCGCCATCTGGCAGAGGAACTCGACGCCTACTGGCGTAATCCCGCGCATGAATTCGATCTGCTCTACGTGCCAGCGGGCACGCCGTTCCAGCTGCACGTGTGGCGGGCGCTGATGGCGATCCCAGCCGGGCAGCCGACCACCTATGGCGCGCTGGCAAAGCGGCTCGGCACCGCAGCGCGTGCGGTGGGCCAGGCGTGCGGGGGAAACCCCCTGCCCATCCTCATCCCCTGTCACCGCGTTCTGGCAGCCAACGGGCTGGGCGGCTTCATGCATGCGTCCAGCGGCGCGCCGCTGGACGTGAAAACCTGGCTGCTGGCGCATGAACGACCCGCTAATTGACCGTTTCTGCGATCACCTGTGGCTGGAAGACGGGCTGGCCGACCTGACGCTGGCGGCGTACCGGCGCGACCTCAAGACCTTCGGCACCTGGCTGGAAAAGGAACGCGCACATGGCCTGGATGCTGCCGTCGCGGGTGACATCGAAGCCTACCTGGCATGGCGTTTCGCCCGCCGCGCGCAGCCGCGCAGCGCGGCGCGCTACACTTCGGCGTTGAAGCGCTTTTATCGCTACCTGCTGCGCGAAAACCTGATCGCCGCCGACCCCACGCTCAACCTCGACAGCCCCAAACTGCCGCGTGCGCTGCCCAAGACGCTGACCGAGGCCGACGTGGAACGTCTGCTCGAGAGCGCCGACATCCATACCCCGCTGGGGCTACGCGACCGCGCAATGCTGGAAACGCTGTACGCCACTGGCCTCAGGGTATCGGAACTGGTGGGGCTCAAGCTGACCGCGGTGAACCTCAACGACGGCGTGCTGCGGGTAACCGGAAAGGGCAACAAGGACCGGCTGGTGCCGCTGGGCGAGGAAGCGGTGCAGTGGCTCAAGCGCTATCTGGCGGAGTCGCGACCGCTGCTGCTCGATAAGCAGCTTTCCGATGCGGTGTTCGTGACCGCTCGCGGCGACGGCATGACGCGGCAGGCATTCTGGTACCTCATCAAGCGGCGCGCGCAGGCGGCCAGCATCACGCGCCCGTTGTCGCCACACACACTGCGCCACGCCTTTGCCACCCACCTGCTGAACCACGGCGCCGATCTGCGCGTGGTGCAGATGCTGCTCGGCCACAGCGACATTTCCACCACCCAGATCTACACCCACGTGGCGCGCGAACGGATGAAGCAATTGCACGCGGAGCATCATCCGCGCGGCTGAGTCAGTCCGGCATCCCGATCCGCTCCAGCAGGTAGCACAGGCAGTCCTGACGGATCACCCGCTCGTCGCGCGTCAGCATCGCCGGCATCAGCGATTTTTTGAGCGTGATCCCGCCCTGACGGTAATCGAACAGGCGGTCGCCAATGTCCTCGCCACTTTCGTCCAAGGCCTGCAGCCGGGCCGGGCTGCCCGGCCGCACCCGGCCCAGCAGGTCGCCACGCGCCAGTTCACGGAAATTGTAGTGATCCAGTTCGGGCACAAAATCGAGATCCGCGTCCGGCGCGTCAAAGCCAAAGCTGACCTGGTCCGGGACCTTGACCGTGGCCACGGTGTGAAACAGGTCGACGTCATGCGGCGCCACCGGATGCGCAGGGAATTCCGACACATGCAGGCAGGCCTCCATGAAGGCGGCGGCATGCTCTACGCTGCCCGGCGTTCCCGGCTTGCCGCATTCGACGGTGACGGCCGGGCACAACTGGGCGAAAGCAGCCGACTGCACGCCGCGGGGGCGGATGAAATAGACCACGATGCGCGAAAACAGCGTGGCGAGATGCAGAAAGTTCGGCTCAAGCCGGTTGACGCAGGCGTAATGCGGATTCAGGCCGGTGTTGTTGTGGATGTCGATGCTGGCGAACACGCCGCGCGCGCGCATGATGTCGACCACCTGCTGCATCATCGCCAACTCGGCCGGATGCGTTTCCTCGCTGCCCGGCCACACGCGGTTGTAATCTGGCTGGCCATCGAGACGGCGCTGTCCTGTCCGTGCCGCTTCAACGTTGCCGATAAACAGCGACAGCGCGCGCGGCAGCTCGGTCGTAGCGTATTTCTTGAGCACCGATTGCGCCGCCTGCCAGCCGGTGTCCTCGTTGCCATGCAGCAGCACCGACACAAAGAGCGACGGCGTACGCCGACCCGGCAGATGAATCAGCGCCGGGCCGGGTAGCACCTCGCCCAGCCGCGAGGCAGGCAGGTCCAGCAGGCCGGGGGGCAAGGCGTCGTATTGCGTCAGCATCACAGGCCCCACTGGTGCACCGGCGCGCCGGAACGCTGGTTGTCGAGGTAATCGTCCATCATGCGGTGCACATCGCCCCCCACCTGTGCGAGCCGCTGCAGCTGCCACGCCGACCCGGTCTGGCCGCTGCGCACCCGGGCTTCGACGACTCCCAGGTAATGCTCGATCTCGGCGTCCGGCAGGCCGAAGTCGCGCAGTCCCTGGTGCGCCAGCGGCAAGCCCGTTTCGAGGAGAAGTTCGTGCGCAGAATGGCGCCGACCATCCAGCCAGCTCAGTTCGGCCTGCAGCCCATGGCGCGCGGCGGCATAAAAATTGGCGCGCGCGGTGGCAAACGGCAAATCGGACTCGACCGCCTGCGGTTGCCGCGCCAGCGCATGCACCAGACCGAAATACAGCGCCGCATTGGCCACCATGTCCAGCACGGTCGGGCCGCTCGGCAGCACACGCTGCTCCAGCCGCACGTGCCCCTGCCCAGCCGCGTCGAAGCCGATCAGCGGCCGCACCCAGCGCCAGATGGCGCCGTTGTGCAGGCGCAGATGCGGAAACCGGTTCGACGGCTCGGCCTGCGGCATCGGCAGCAACACGGGGTAGTGTTCGAGGTTTTCCTCGAACAATTCCAGCGGACTGTTCGCCACGTAGTCGCGCCCGAAGGTCACGCGCCGCACGGTGGATTCGGCCAGCCCGTTGTAACCGCCCAATTCCACCGACTGCTCGAACAGCGGCACGCGGGTTTCCTGCCACAGGCGATGGCCGAACAGCAGCGGCGAATTGACCGCCGCCGCCAGCAACGGCGCGCAACAGATCAGCGAGGCGTTGTAGTAGCGGCCCGCCCGATCGAAGGGCACCTGCAGATGCAGCTGGAACGAGGTGGTCGCAGCCTCCAGCATGACGTCGGGCCGGATCAGGTGCAGGGGGTCCGCGCCCTCGATGTCGATGCGGATGGGGGCGCCGTTGCGCTGCTGGAGCACCTGCGCATTGAGAACGTCGAAGCGGTTCATAGCTGACATGTTGGCGAGGCACAGGTCCTCGTCGCGGATGGTCGGCAGAATGCCGATCATCGCCAGCACCGCGTCCATGCCGTGCGCCACTCGCTGGCAGTTATCCCAGGTGGTCAGCAGGGATTCCTCCATCGCCGCCAGCACGCCCGCGCCCATTTCCACCGGCGGCGCGTTCAGTTCGACGTTGAAGCGGGACAGCTCGGGCACCACCAGCGGATCGTTCAGCGCGCGCAGATAAGCTTCATTGACCGGGCTGGGCCGCCCACCGTGGTCTAACAGCCAGGCTTCGAGCTCGAACCCGGCGACATAGCGCGCATCCTTGAACCCGCCGGATTTGGCAAACGAACGCAACGCCGCCGTCTCCTCCGCCAGTCGGAGGGAGAACTGCTGAAGGTCCGCTTCGGAAAAGCAGGTGCGATTGATTTCCTGTCCCATGCGCGTGTCCGATGCTCACCCCATCAATTGTGGATCAGCTTCTACCATCATAGTCGGCCGTCCTTTTCGTCACACGAGGCCGGCCGAAGCTGTGGGCGGTCACACCCGCGTGCTGCGTCTGGCAAGGTAAAACCACTCCTGCCCTGGCAGCGCATTGGGATTGGGGAAGACGATGTAGCCCTCGCTATCCGCCAGTACCGGCGTGCGGTCGTGACGTGTGCCGATCACGTCGCCCGCGTGCAGGGGGTCGAAACTGGACCAGGCACGCGTAAATGTATCGTCCGCGTGGTCGCGGTCGATGACCTGGTACAGGCGCAGCGCTTCGGTGTCGGCCACGGCAGCCGGCACGGACACCGCAGTCAGCCGCAGATGCGCCAACGCGTTGTGGATGGCGCGCCAGGCGACTTCGGGCGCGGCCGTATCGTCGTGCTGGCCGCATTCGAGGGTGAGCGCGATGCCGCCCTGCGCACGCATGTATTCGGTCGTGCCCACGCCGTAATGCACGTCGGCCACGCGTGGCGATGCACCTGCGGCCAGGCGGCGCGCGACACCACCCGCATAGGTGTCGAGCCAGCCGTCGACGAATCGGTGCACGCCTAAACTCAGCGCCAGGGCGGTTTCCTCCGCCGCGCGCGCAAACGGCTCCAGCGTGCCGTTGTTGTCTTCCGGCCCCAGCATGACGAAGGGTTGACCCGCGGTGTGGAAGGAATGCAGGTCGAGCAGCGCGTCGTGCTGCGCCAGCAATGGGCACAGCCAATTGGCGATGCGGTCTTCGAACTCGGCAGGCGACTCGGTGGGTACCAGGTTGCGGTTGAGGTTGCGGTCGCCCATGCGCTGGTGGCGCGCATAGGCCAGCGGATTGGTGACCGGGATGAAAGAAACGCGGCCCGCGACGATGTTCAGTTGAGCGGACTCGATCTCGCCGATCACGCGGCGAATCGCCTGGGTGCCGCAGGTTTCGTTGCCGTGCACGGCACCCAGCACGATGAGGTGCGCGCCCGGCGTCAAGCCGGTGAACGACACGGATTGAAAGTGCAGCGACTCCAGATCACTCATACGCTGATGGCCTTGAACAGCAACGACACGCTCGACACCAGCAGCAACAGGCCGACCAGTCTCGCCATCTGCGACTGGGTCAGGCCAATATGCACGCGCCCGCCCAGATAGAGCGCGCCCAGCATGACCGGCAACGCGACCAGATAGGTGATCCACACCTGGGCCGTCATCAGCAGGCCTGCCACCAGAAAACTGGCGATGCGCGTGATGCCCTCGGTAAAGAACAGCGCCGAAAACGTCGCGCGCAAATCGCTCTTGTCATGGATGCGATGGGTCAAGTAAATCACATACGGCGGCCCGCCGGTGCCGAACAGCGCGCCCACGGTGCCGCCAGTGAGCGAGGCCGGCACCGCCCAAGCGCGCGAGATCGGCTTGTCGCCGCGGATATTGAGGATGCTGCGCACCGCAAACACGAAAACGAATCCGGCCAGTGCCATCAGCATGGGTTCGGGCGGCAGACTGACCAGCAGGCTGGTGCCCAGCACCACGCCCACGATCCCGAACGGAATCAGCACCGCGACTTCGTCCCACTTCACGCGCTTGAAATTGAAGCCGCCGATCACGATCGACGCGGTGAAGTCCAGCAGCAGAATCAAAGGCACAACGAATTTCAGCGGCAGAAACAGCGCCAGCAAGGGCACTGAAATCAGACCCGAGCCAAAGCCGGTGATGCCGCGGATGAAATACGCCGCCAGCAGGATGGCTGCCGCGCTTGCTATATGGCCTGCGGCGATCTGCTCCAGGATCACAGACGCGTGCCGCGCTCGATGGTGATGCCGAGCTCCTTGATGCCCGGCACGATGGCGAACTTGGTCACCGACACCTTCACCCAGGGCGCGCCGAATTCATCGCGCACGATGGCCGCCACATGCTCGGCGACCGACTCGACCAGAGTGATCGGCTGCGGCGCGTTGTGCAGGTAGTCCTTCACCCGCATGGCCACCGCGCCGTAGTCGATGGTGTCGGCCACATCGTCGGTGCCGCCGGCTTTGCTGTCTGGCAGGCCGATCTCCAGATCGAGCCGCACCAGCTGTGGTACTTTGCGTTCCCACTCGTATATGCCGATAATCAGTTCGAGACGGAAGTCCCGCAAAAATAAAATATCCATCGCTTTAATTATCCACGGCGTGGCCCGATGGACTTAACCCAAACCCGCCATTTTACTGACTTGTTTATGACCACGCTGTTGTTTATTACTGTCGCCTACCTGATCGGTTCATTGTCGTTTGCCGTGATCGTCAGCCGCGCCATGCGCCTGCCCGACCCGCGCAGCTTCGGCTCGGGCAATCCGGGCGCCACCAACGTGCTGCGTACCGGACGCAAGACGGCTGCCGCGCTGACACTGCTCGGTGACGCGCTGAAGGGCTGGGTGGCCGTGGCGCTCGGGCGCATGCTGGCGCCCCAATTCGGCCTGACCGAAGATATCGCCCTGCTGTGCGCGCTGGCGGTGTTCATCGGCCATCTGTTCCCGGTTTTCTTCCGCTTCCAGGGCGGCAAAGGCGTGGCCACGGCACTCGGCGTGCTGGTCGGACTCAACCCCTGGCTCGGGCTGGCATGCCTGGCCACCTGGCTGTTCATGGCGGGAGTATTTCGTATTTCCTCGCTCGCCGCACTGACCACCGCCGTGCTCGCCCCGGTTTATACCGGACTGCTGATGGGCTGGGGCAATACAGCCATTACCGTGCTGGTGATCTCGCTGTTGCTGGTCTATCGTCACAAGCGCAACCTCATCAAACTGATCAACGGCGAGGAAGGCCGCATCGGCGCCCGCTCCTGACCCCACCCACCTGATATGGCCCTGTTCGACAAAACCATCGACCACGCAAAAGAGAGCCTCGCCGAGGTCTCGCGAGAGGCAATCGACCACGCCGGAGAACGTCTGGCCGATGTGGTGAAAGTCGGCGTGTCGCAGGCCGGCACCGAACTGAAGGACGTCATCTGGAAGGCCAGCCAGGAAATCGACACCAAGCTCGACAAGATTTCCGACGAATTGCACGAACAACGGCAGTTCACCAAGGACGATGTGCGCGAACTGGTCGATTACGCGGGGGAAAAACTTGGCACGCTGATGGATGAGCGCATCGTCCACGCCAAGTCTGAATTCTCGTCGCTGGTGCAGGAAAAGGTCGAGTACTTCAAACGCGAGATCGACAGCTTCTTCATCGAGCGGCAGCGCGACCTCGCGCGCGAGCGGCGGCGCCTGTTCATCAACGTCGCCATCGCGATTCTGGCCTCGCTGTCACTGGGCTTCGTGTCCTGGCTGTATCACCAGTATCTCGGTGGCGGACTCGACGTGTTCGCCATCTTCCGCATCGTGTTTGCTTCACTGATGGGAGGTTATGCAGCCTATCTCGCGGTCAAGCTGCTGCGCCGCTGGCTGTCGATGTCGGAACACAAGAAGGACACGCTGTTCCTGGTCAGCCGCTACTGGGGCGTGCTGCGCCCGGAAAGCATTTTCGGCACGGTGATTCTGGTGTGCCTGATGGCGGTGCTGGTAGGTTTTCTACTGTTCCCCGAACAGATCGCGCAACTCACCGGCAGCGAAAAATGGCTCAAGGCCTTGCGCGAGGCCTATCCGATGCTGCGGCAGTGACTCGCCGCCCTCACTTAGTCCCTTGTGCTATTTACACAGCGTCGAGTGTCGCCAGTTCCCAGCGCGGTTTGACCGCAAACGTCAGGTCATTATGCGCATACGCCAGCCGCTGCGCCCCAGCGTAGGCGATCATCGCGCCATTGTCGGTGCAGAACTCAAGCCGCGGGTAGAACACGCTGATGCCGCGTGCGGCCGCTTCGCGCGTGAGCCGCTCGCGCAAATGGGTGTTGGCGCCCACTCCGCCCGCAACCACCAGCCGGTTTGCACCGCTGTGCGCACAGGCCGCGAGGCTCTTGCTCACCAGCACCGCCACAGCGGCAGCCTGGAACGCCGCCGCGATGTCCGCCGCCTGCGAGAGGCCAGCCTTGCGCACCAGCGTCAGCACTGCCGTTTTCAGCCCGGAAAAACTGAAATCGAAGTCGCCTGAATTGAGCATCGGGCGCGGCAGCTTGAAGCGGCTGGCGTCCCCTGTTGCCGCCAGCTTCGACAGCGCCGGGCCACCCGGATAGCCGAGCCCCAGCAACTGGGCCGTCTTGTCGAAGGCCTCGCCTGCCGCGTCGTCCAGCGTTTCGCCCAGCAGAGTGTAGCGGCCGACACCCGACACCAGCATCAGCTGCGTGTGGCCGCCCGACACCAGCAAGGCGACGAACGGGAATTCCGGCGGCGTGTCGGAAATCAGCGGCGACAGCATGTGGCCTTCCAGATGGTGCACGCCGACAGCCGGGATACCCAGCGCATAGGCCAGCGCACGGGCCATGCCGGCGCCTACCAGCAAGGCGCCGGCCAGCCCCGGCCCCTGCGTGTAGGCAATGCCATCAAGATCGGCAAGTGTGCGGCCACTCTCGCTCAACACTTGGCGGGTCAACGGCAATATCCGCCGGATATGGTCGCGCGATGCCAGTTCCGGCACCACCCCGCCATACGCGTTATGCATCGCGATCTGCGAATAGAGCGCATGCGACAACAGGCCGTGCACGCTGTCATACAGCGCGACACCGGTTTCATCGCAGGAGGATTCGACGCCAAGCACCAACATGGGGGATAAACGCGGGACTGGAAAAATCCTTGTGGGCTTGTTATTATTCTCGTTTTTCCCGTTTCCCGGAAGCCATCTTCATATGCCTCACGTCAAAGTCAAAGAAAACGAGCCGTTCGATGTCGCCCTGCGCCGCTTCAAGCGTTCCATCGAAAAAGTGGGTCTGTTGACCGAACTGCGCGCCCGCGAGTTCTACGAGAAGCCCACCGCCGAGCGCAAGCGCAAGCTCGCCGCCGCGGTCAAGCGCCAGAGCAAGCGCCTGCGCGGTCAGCAACTGCCCCCCAAGATGTATTGATTCTGCGCCTACGCAGAATTTCTCAGCATGTCGCTCAAGGCACGCATCACTGACGACATGAAAACCGCCATGCGCGCCAAGGATGCGGCGCGCCTCGGCACGATTCGCCTGCTGCTGGCTGCGGTCAAGCAGAAAGAAGTCGACGATCGCATCGAACTGGATGATGCGACCGTCAGCAGCATCGTCGAAAAACTCATCAAGCAGCGCAAGGATTCGATCAGCCAGTTCCAGGCTGCCGGCCGGGACGACCTGGTGGCGGCGGAACAAGCCGAACTCGTCGTGCTGCAGGCCTATCTCCCCGAGCAGCTTTCCGCAGCCGAGGTCGAAGCCGCGGTCGCAGCGGCAATTGCCGAATCCGGCGCATCGAGTGCAAAGGATATGGGCAGGGTGATGGGCCTTTTGAAGACCCGCCTCGCCGGCCGTGCCGACATGGGGCAGGTCTCTGCGCTGATCAAAATCCGCCTGGCAGGCTGATTCGCTCCAACTGCCCGGCAAGCTTGCCCGGGTTTATCATGCTGCAACCATGATCCCGCGCGATTTCATCGACACCCTGCTCGCCCGCGTCGACATCGTCGACGTCATCGATCGGCGCGTGCCGCTGAAGAAAGCCGGACAGAACTACCAGGCCTGCTGTCCCTTCCACAGCGAAAAAACACCCTCCTTCACGGTCAGCCCGACCAAGCAGTTCTATCACTGCTTCGGCTGCGGCGCGCACGGCACCGCGCTCGGTTTCCTGATGGAATACGAGCACATGGGCTTTCCCGACGCGGTAGCCGCGCTGGCGCAGGACGTCGGCCTGCCGGTACCGGAATCCGGCGAACCCGACCGCCCCAAACCGCCGCCCGCGCTTTGGGACGCGCTGGAGCAGGCCGCGCAGTTCTACAAAAAACAACTGAAGCAGACGCCGCGCGCGATCGACTATTTGAAGCAACGCGGGCTGACCGGGGCCATTGCCGCCCGCTACGGCATCGGCTACGCCCCGGACGGATGGTCGCCACTGAGGCAGGTCTTTTCTGATTACGCGGCCGACGCCCTTGCCGCATCGGGCCTGGTCATCGACGGCGACAACAATAGGCGCTACGACCGCTTCCGCGACCGCATCATGTTTCCCATCAGGAACATCAAGGGCCAGATCGTCGGTTTCGGCGGCCGGGTCCTCGACCAGGGCGAACCCAAATACCTCAACTCGCCGGAAACCCCGTTGTTTCACAAAGGCTCCGAGCTGTACGGACTGTTCGAGGCGCGCGCCGCGATCAAGGCGGCCGGACGCGCCATCGTGGTCGAAGGCTACATGGACGTGGTAGCGCTGGCGCAACACGGGGTGGAGTTCGCAGTAGCCGCACTTGGCACTGCCACCACGCCGATTCATGCGCGCACCCTGCTGCGACACACTGACCGTCTGATCTTCGCCTTCGACGGCGACAACGCCGGGCGCAAGGCCGCCTGGCGCGCCTTGGAGAACTCGCTGGAAGCGCTGCAGGATGGCAAGGAAGTCAGTTTCCTGTTTCTGCCCGAAGGCGAAGACCCCGACAGCTATATCCGTACTCACGGCCAGACGGCTTTTCTGCAACTGCTCGACACCGGCACCATGCCGCTCTCGGCCTTTCTGGTGCGCGAACTGTCGCGTGATCGCAAGCTTGACAGCCAGGAAGGCCGGGCCGCGATGATCAAGGATGCCAAGCCGCTGCTGGACAAGATTGGCGCGCCGCTGCTGGCCAGCCTGATTCGGCGTCAAATCGCCGACTTGGCGCACTTGCAGGCCGATGAACTCGGGCTTGTGGGCGAAAAAAGGCCCCAAACCACCCGCCGCGCGCCGCGCCCGCAGCGCCGGCCGGCCCCCTCGCGCGTGCGCAGCCTGGCCCGCACGCTACTGATGAATCCTCAGCGCGCCGCCGAAGTCGACCCCTGCTGGCTGGACGTGAACGACCCCTTGAGCGGCCACATGGGCGAACTGATGGCCTGGCTGCGCGATGTCGAGCAGCTCAGTCTGCCCGCCATTGCTGAAGCGGCGCGTGGCAGCACGCTGGAGCCCCTGGTCGATGAACTGATGACAGATTTGCTCGACAAAGACGATAGCTGGGACTGGAACGCGGAATTCGACGGCGCCGTCAAACAACTGCGTGACGACTGGCAGCGCCGCCGCTGGCAGGAACTGGCCGCGCGGCCGTTAAGCAGCCTAAGCACCAGCGAGCGTCAGGAACTGGCCGAACTGGCACGGTCCTAGCTTGTCAAAAACGGCAAGACAAAGCCCCGGTTTGCGGTATAATTGCCGGTTTTTGAACGATTTTTTTCTGGCCACGCGGTTTGCGTCGGGCAGAACCTGAGCGGAGAAAAGCCTGTGGCTGTACGTGGAAGAAAACCAGGCGGTGGCGCCAAAAAAACCGAAGCGCTGCTCCCCCTGAAAGAGCTGACGCCGGTGGAAGCGGAGGCGCGCCGCACCCAGCTGAAGAACCTGATCATCCTGGGCAAGGAACGTGGCTTCCTGACCTACGCCGAAATCAACGACCACCTGCCCGACGAGGTGCTGGACGCCGACCAGATCGAAGGCGTGATCAGCATGATCAACGATATGGGCATCCAGGTCTATGACGAAGCGCCGGATGCCGAAACCCTGCTGATGCAGGACGCTACTCCTGCTGTCGCCGACGAGGACGTGGTGGCCGAGGCCGAACAGGCCCTGACCACGGTCGATTCCGAATTCGGCCGCACCACCGACCCGGTGCGCATGTACATGCGCGAAATGGGTTCGGTCGACCTGCTCACCCGCGAAGGCGAAATCGAGATCGCCAAGCGCATCGAGGAAGGCCTGCGCCACATGGTGCAGGCGATCTCGTCCTGCCCGCTGACCATCCAGCAGATTCTGGATATGGCAACCCAGGTCGAAAAGGATGAGCTGCGCATCGACGAGCTGATCGACGGCTTTGTCGAGGTCGAGACCGAAACCGCGGCCACGACCGCCGAGGAAGAGACGAGCGACGAAGACGAGGAAGCCGACGAAGACGATGAAGACGCCACTGCTGCGGTCGCTGCCGCCAACCTGGCGCAACTGAAAGCCGAAGCACTGACGCAGTTCGACTTCATCCGCAAGGCCTACAAGAAGGCGCAGTCTGCCCACGCCAAATACAGCCTCGGCAGTCCGCAGCACATGAAAGCCCAGGCCGAAGTCACCGAACTGTTGATGGCATTCCGCTTCTCGGTGCGCCAGGTCGACCGCCTGTGCGAACAAATCCGCAACGCGGTGGAAGAGGTGCGCTCGCACGAACGCAAGATCATGGAGTTCTGCGTCACCCGCTCGGGCATGCCGCGCCCGCACTTCATCAAGGCCTTCCCCGGCAACGAAACCAACCTCGGTTGGCTGGACAAGGAAATCGCCGCCAAGAAGGCGTATTGCTCGACGCTTGCCAAGGTGCAGTACGAAGTCAAGGCGCACCAGGAAGCGCTCATCGCGATGCAGGAACGCGTCGGCCTGCCGATCAAGAACCTGAAGGACGTCAACAAGCAGATGTCCACCGGCGAAGCCAAGGCCCGCCGCGCCAAACGCGAGATGATCGAGGCCAACCTGCGTCTGGTGATCTCGATCGCCAAGAAATACACCAACCGCGGCCTGCAGTTCCTCGACCTGATCCAGGAAGGCAACATCGGCCTGATGAAGGCAGTGGAGAAATTCGAATACCGTCGTGGCTACAAGTTCTCGACCTACGCCACC